>WRIO01000067.1 GCA_009782695.1 Candidatus Cloacimonadota bacterium | reverse complement strand
CTATATCATCCTGATAAATATTACGTTGTAGTGGGTTTTGCGCACTTTTAACTACTTTTTGAATAAGAGTTTACGTATCTGCTTATAAATCAAGGAAATAAACAACCAAAAAGCAAGGTCCACCGGACAAGGTCAGACATGCTCCGGTGGTTCTTGCTTTCTGACTCTTTCAACATAATATAATATATGGAGATAGAGATTTTTTTTGATACATTTTTTTGAAAAGTTATTGGACTTAAAAAGCAAGCACTGCCATGACATGTTGAGGGGAACAGCTTTTCGAGCCTGTGAGTGAACATAGCAACATCCGTGCGAAGCACACCACATTTCTAATTTCTAATTTCTAATTTCTAATTTCTTAAAGGCTTCAGCCACAAGCTTTTTGTTATCTTTTATAAACCATTGTGCCAAAGCCTTTTGTAGCCTGATATCACGTCCCTTTGGCACATAGATTTGCTGTCCATTGTAATAATTTATGCCGGTGTAATACATCATAGTAGCTATGGTCATAGGTGTGGGTGTAAACTCCTGTATTTGCTCGATGTGCATATTATTTTGCTTTAAATACTCGTGAAGTTTAAAGGCGTCTGCCAGCGTGCAGCCGGGGAACCCAACTATAAGGTAGGGTATGATAAATTGTTGTTTAGACAGCTTTTTGCAGATGTCAAAATATACTCCCGCAAATTGCTGATACTTCTGAAAAGAAGGTTTATACATCAAAGATAGCACTGCTGGATGGTTGTGCTCGGGAGCTAATTTTAGCAAGCCAGAAGTGTAGAACACACAGAGGTCTTGGATGAAATCATGTTGCTTTAGGGCTAGATCGAACCTGACACCCGACGAGATAAACACGTTTTTTATCCCTTTTACTTGGCTGGCTGCTTTTAATAGTGCTATGTAGGGTTTATCGTTAAAAACTAAATTTGGACAAATTTCGGGGTAAAGACAGCTCTGTTTGAGGCAAGTATGGCTGATCTTGGCTTTACAAAAAGTGCCATACATATTCGCACTTGCGCCTGCGATATCTGTGATAGTGCCTTTGAAATAGGGCTTTTGGTTTATGGCTTTTAGCTCGGCAAGTATGCTTTCTTTTGACCTATTTTGGATAGTTTTTCCTTGTGAGATACCTATGCTGCAGAAGCTACATCCGCCATAACAACCTCGATGTGACAAGACAGAGTATTTTATCTGTTCAAAAGCTTTGATAAATTTACCCTTGTATTTGGGGTGGGGTTCACGGCAAAAAGGTAGATTGTAAACAGTGTCTATCTCGCTGGTAGAAAGCGGGACGGCTGGCGGATAGTGTATCAAATATCTTTCATTATGCTTGTAATAAAGGGTTTGAGTCGTGAAATTTTCATAAAATACCTTCGTCATTTTGTAGAAATTATCGGGAGTTGACACCGTGCTGAAATCGGTTAATTTCACCCCTGTTGGTGGCTTTTCTTTTGCCAAGACACAAGTCCCTCTGATATCAAGTATCGGCTTGCTATTGGCTATATTATAGGCGATCGCTTCTATTTGCCTTTCCCCGTTTCCATACACCAAAATGGTAGCTTTGCTGTCTATCAGGATAGAGTTTTTTACCTTGTTAGACCAGTAATCATAGTGCGGTATTCGTCTGTTTGATGCTTCTGTTCCGCCAATAACCACCGGTATGTCTTTGAAAAGCTGCTTGATTTTTTGAGTGTAAACCAGCACTGCCCTATCGGGGCGAACCCCTGCCTTGTTATTTGGGGTAAAGTCATCTTCTGACCGTATTTTTTTTTGTGCTGTATAGTGACAAACCATAGAGTCTACATTACCGGAGCTTACACCAAAGAATAGTTTTGGTCTGCCGAGTGCTTGATAATCGTCGTCTTTTTCAGGCTGTGGTATGATACCCACTCGGTAACCTTTGCTTTGCAAAAACCTCCCGAGTATAGCTACTCCAAAGGCTGGATGGTCGATATAAGCATCTCCTGTGACTAGTATTATATCTATCTCATCCCAACCAAAGGAAGCCATTTCTTTTTTATTTATAGGTAAAAAATCCATAATTCTTTATATTCCTCTGCCTGCAATAACCACCTATCCCCTCCAACGCTACAACGAAAGGTTTTACACCGCTGGTATAGATAAAAAATGTTGTAGGAAACAGCGTTCCGTCAGATATTTATGACGATCAATAGAATATCGAATCGGAAGGCTGTTCAGCTCATTATAAAAACTACCGTATAAACCTCTCCAACGCCTGTAAGTGATTTTGCAAGGCATGTTGGTTGTCGAGCATTATCTGTTTTGCTTTTTTGCCTATTTCCCCTGCTTTTTCTGGGTGGTGATAAAGGTCTAAAATCTCATTGTGTAGTTTGGCAGCATTGGTGATGATTATCGCCTTATCAGATAAGAATTTATTCACAGTTCCTTTGCAGGATTGGTAATGTTCACCCATAATCACTGGCTTTTCATACCAGATAGCCTCCAATGGATTGTGTCCTCCGAACTTCACGAAGCTGCCACCGATGATGACGATATTTGACATAGCGTATAATTGCGGTAACACTCCCATTTCATCGACTATTAAGAATGGTTTTTCTGGTTTTGGGTCAGAGAATACAGAGATGTCGCTTTTTCGGAAGAGGGTCTCTATTTCTGGTATACGACTGATATGTCGTGGGGCAATGATGATTTTTAGTTGGCTGATAGTCTGGTTTAGTTTCTCATACAGATTCTTTGCCAAAAGCTCTTCCCCCGGTCGAGAACACCCGAAGGTAATGATAAAGTCATTTTCCTTGTATTGCCAAGCACAGCGGAGTGTGGTCATATCCAAATCGGGTAGATTGACTGCAAATTTAAGGTTGCTGGAGACTATCACTTCTGGGAATTTTAACTTGTTAAACCTCTCTGCATCTTGCTCTGATTGAGCACAAACAAGCTTTATAGTAGATAACTCTTTTCGGAAAAATAGCTTTAAAAATCGGTATCCGTTCAAAGACCTTTTCATTAGTCGAGCATTGATAATCACCACCGGGACATTGTGTTTATAAGCTTGATGGAGCATACAGGGCCATAGCTCTGTCTCCACCAGGATGATGAGCCTGGGTTTGAACATATCAAACGCCTTTTTCATCAAATGTGGTATATCTAGCGGAAACTGGTGAACCACGAGTTTACCGCTAATGTCTCGGGCTGCTTCCATGCCAGCTTTGGTGACAGAAGTCAGCAGGAAAGTTCGGGAAGGGTAAGTCTCCAAAAGTCTTTTTATCAGAGGCTTCACAGCATTTACTTCGCCGAGTGAGGCAGTATGTATCCAGATAGACTGCTCTATTGAGTTTTTTTTAAATGTGACCCTTTTTAAAAAGTCATACTTAAAAAAAACAACCCGCAGTATCGGATACAGTAAAAAATAAAAAAAAGATGTAAAAAGCTTATGAAAAAACAATAAAAACTCCTTATAAAAATTAGAAATGTGGTGTGCTCCGCACGGACAGTCCAACTTCGTTGTGAGTTACTAGTAGCGGTGTGCTTCGCACATTTTAAATTCTGGATTCTTCACTTCGTTCAGAATGACGGATAGGGCTTCTATCGGACGGGTCGCAGTTCCCCTCCAATTTAGAGGGGTGTCAACTTGTTGACGGGGTGGTTAAAAATTACACATCGTCCGAAGGACACCAATAATTCCCCTCCAATTTGGAGGGGTGGCAACTTGTTGACGGGGTGGTTAAACACAAAACACATGAGTCCAAAGGACACTTCATTTATATTTTTTAACCACCCCGTCCGCTAAAGCGTCCACCCCTCCAAATTGTAGGGGAATTTAACAGGGGAATTTCTCACCCTCTTTTCCAAGAGGGTGAGAAAAGGAACTTTCTTACTTATTTCAAGCTATGCATGTGTAGGGCTAAATCGACGCATCTGTTTGAATAACCCCATTCGTTGTCATACCAAGCTTGGATTTTCACCATATTTTCTTTGACCATAGTAAGTTTGCTATCAAAGATAGAGGAGTGGTCATTACCGATGATGTCGTGAGACACTATCTCGTCTGTGCAATATTCCAATATACCTTTTAGGTTGCCTTCTGCAGCTGCTTTTATAGCTTCGTTTACAGCTTCTTTGGTAGCAGGTTTTTCCACTTCGATGGTCAAATCTACCAGAGACGCATTCGGAGTGGGGACGCGAACTGCAAAACCGTCTAATTTTCCCTTTAAATCAGGGATAACTAAGCCGATAGCCTTTGCTGCACCAGTGGTGGTGGGTATCATACTCAGCGCACCCGCACGAGCCCTACGAAGGTCTTTATGCGGCAGGTCGAGTATATTTTGGTCATTTGTATAGCTGTGGATAGTAGTCATAAACCCTTTTATTATCCCGAAGTTTTCGTGCAAAACCTTAGCGACAGGTGCTAGGCAGTTTGTGGTGCAAGAAGCGTTTGAAACTATGATATGATTTGCTTTTAGTGTATCACAATTCACACCGCAAACGATAGTAGCATCCACTTCGTCCTTTGCAGGTGCTGATATGATGACTTTCTTTGCTCCTGCGCCTAAATGTTTGCTTGCTTCTAATTTTGAGGTAAAGATACCTGTGCATTCCATCATAATTTCTGCTTCCATACTTCCCAGAGGCAAATTTGCTGGGTCCTTTTCTTTAAAGATGGGTATCTCCTTGCCGTTTACAACTATACTATTTTCCTTCGCTACGACTGTGCCATTGAACTTGCCATGCACTGAGTCATATTTCAATAAATGTGCCAAAGTCTTAGGATCAGTGAGATCATTTATCGCCACTATCTCCATGTCTTTGTTCGCTGCTGCTATCCTAAATACCAGCCTCCCTATTCTGCCAAAACCGTTTATCGCTATTTTTAACATTGCGACCTCCTAATGTTTTTGTTTTGTTTATTTTTGTCTTTATTTTTAAAAAAGTGATTATCTTTTTTTAAAGATAAAGGCTTATATTTATATGGAAAGTGGGTGCTCTCCATTTAAGTTGGTTACCGACGGTGTGCAATCCCCCTCCATTTTGAAGGTGTGAACTATAAATAATTACAAGTCATTTGTATTCTGTATTTTGTCATTTCCAATGAAGTTGGATGACAGGGTGGTTAAATAATTTTCATCCGTCCGAAGGACACCAAGCCATTTCTAATTTCTAATTTCTAATTTCTAATTTGATTGCCCCCCCTTTTTTGAATATTTACGGAACGACGCTTAGGAACATCGTTCCGTAAAAAATATATGTGTGTTTATTTGACTATGCTTTGATTTGCACTATTGACATAGCTGATCAGCTCTTCGACAGATTTTCCGATAGCGTCCTCGCCTTGTTTTAACCATTTACGTGGGTCGAACTTGCCTTTATCGGGGATATAGCTATTGATATCTGTGCCAGCAGGGCAAACTATCGCTGCTTTTTCCTTTTCCCAGAAGGCTTGGACAGCGGCAGCAGAGTCCATTTGGTATTGAGTGTCTTTATTGATTTTGACCACACCGTTTTTGATAGCTTCTTTGTGCTGCTCCATCGTCAGACCAGAGGCTCCATGTAGCACCAATCCTGTCTCAACGCCATTCTTTATCAGCAAATCGTCTATCTGTTTCACCAGGTCGAAGCGTAGCACCAGGTTGTGGCCACTGCTTACGCCGTGATTTGTGCCCACAGACGCTGCGAATAAATCGACTTTTGTTTTCATGACATATTCCAGTGCCTCTTCGGGCTGGGTATAAAGCTCTGTATCGCTAACTATCTCGTCCTCAGAACCCTTGATATGTCCTATCTCCCCTTCCACGAGCACGCCATGTTTATGTGCGATAGCGACCACCTCTTGGGTGATACGGATATTTTCTGCTAAGTTCTCTTTGCTAGCGTCTATCATCACGCTGCTGACTAAGTTATTTTCGCAGCAGAACTTGATATAGTCGAAGTAATTCGGGGTGGCATGGTCTATATGTAGCCCCACTCCCGAATTTTTGGTTGCGGCAGCGATGGACTTTACCATAGCTGATATGATGGTGGCACCTGCGAACACATCCCCAGAATCACCAGCTGCATATTTGCAAGCACCAGCGCTCATTTGTAGTAATCCATCTGATTTTTGACGGTCGTAGCCCCACACAAGCGGACGAATAATAAAGTCAAAAGCTACATTTGACGCTATAATTCCAAAACGATTTTTCTTTGCCTTTTGAAAGACTTCCTTTAATTTATCACCTGTAAAAAACACTTTTGAAACCTCCCATTTTTTTCAAGATAATTTGTAATAACAATTTTTATAATTAGCTTTTTTTGTCAATAGAAATTTTTTTTGATATGAAAAAATGTTGGTTTCGGATGGGTTGCAATTTCCCCCTCCAGATTAATACGAAAATAATATTAACGAATCTAGTAGCGGAGAGCGTCCTCGCTCTCCATTTAGGTTCTAAACTTGTACTGTTAATTTTAAGGGGGTCGATATCGTAGGGAAGGCAG
>WRIO01000066.1 GCA_009782695.1 Candidatus Cloacimonadota bacterium | reverse complement strand
AAACTGTGCATAAAGCAGGTTTTCAAAGCGTAGTGATAGGTCTTTCAGGGGGTATCGACTCTTCTGTCTCTGCTGTCCTGTGCTCACAAGCTCTCGGTAAACAAAATGTCTTTGGTGTGGCTATGCCCTACACGAACAGTCATCCAGACAGTATGACTCATGCCCAGCTGCTAGCAGAAACATTTGATATTGCCCTCCAAACTGTCTCTATCAGCCAGATGGTTGACTCTTACTTTGAGCAGTTCGACCCAAACGCTTCTATGCTCCGGCGGGGTAATTTTATGGCTCGCCAGCGTATGTGTGTGCTATATGATTTATCTGCAAAGACACAGTCATTGGTAGCAGGAACCAGCAATAAATCAGAGATTTATGCGGGATATTGCACGCAGTATGGGGACAGCGCGTGTGCCTTTGAGCCATTTGCCCATTTATATAAATCTGAGATTATCCAGCTGGCAGACCTGCTGAAAATCCCCGAAGCGATCATCCGAAAAGACCCGACAGCCGACTTCTGGGAAGGGCAGACAGACGAATCTGAGATGCGAGTGACTTATAAAGTTTTAGACGAGATATTGCATTGCCTTTTAGATGAAAAAATAGGCAAAGAAGCCTTATTAACAAAGGGCTTTTCCGAAGACGACATCGACAATGTGATAGGCAAAATCACCCATAGTGAATACAAAAGGCAGTTGCCACCACAGCTAAAAATATAAAGGAAAAGTCACCTAAATGAAGCCTAGTCGTTGCAAAAAATGCAAAACAAATATCGGTCACCGGTATTGCTTGCGAACCGATAAATATCTCTGTCACGAATGCTGTAACGTATATAGAGTGGATTTTAACTGTCCAAAGTCATGTGGATACCATATACCCGAAAAAGACATCGAAAACGTGCCTACGAGCGTAAAATCTGACAGTTTAGCAGAATTTTATGATCTGATAGGAACTTATATAAATAAGTGGAAATTCCGTCCTGCAAAATTCTTGGACGGACAGACCCCGTATGATGCCAAATCTACACCTGCAGGCGGGGAAAAACTACTAAACTACTTTAAAACTGACAAATTAGATATCGATTTTGCGAAAGTAATAGAGGACAATCTAGAGATAGACCTAAAATCAAGCAAACTCCCGAAGCTGTTTACCAGTGAAGGTTTAGCTTGCGATTTTATGACAGAAATCCTCGAAGATAGGTGGGAAAACCTCCATAAATATTTAGCTCGTGAGGAAAAATACATGCCCGCTACCGTTGAACTACTAAAAAATCATAAAACTGTGGCTGAGGCAACCCAATTCTTTATATACGCCTCCGGGATTTCGGATGGTGGCAACAATGGCTTTATTACATTGGAGCTAGACTGCAAAACCAATATGACTATCATCACAAAACTAGTCGGTAAGAACTGGAAAATATTGTTTATGTATTTTGGGGGTATAGAGCAGATAAATATGGAAAACCCACTAATAGATAAAATATATCAAGACATGATGCTTTCCAGATATCGTGACGCAGAAGCAGATTTAGCAAAAGTCGAGAGCATTTTCTTTATGTCGCCAAATGTATATTTTGTGCGGGGTGTTTACCATTCCAATAAACAAGATTACGATATAGCCTTGAACAGCTTTGCAAAAACAGCTGAACTGTATCCTCCATTCCCAGACCTATATTACAATTTTGCATTGGTTTACCACAGAAAAAATGAACTGAAAAAAGCAAAAGTGAACTATTTAAAATATCTCGATATGACCAAAAATACGAAAGAACCAGACCTGAATATGGAGTTTGCCCTGTTTAACCTTAGCTGTTTATATGGGCAATTGAACGATCTCGAAAACGCTAAACTTTACGCTAAAAAATGCCTAACAATAAACCCAAACCACGAAGGGGCGAAACAGATAGTCGAAACGATAGAGTAAGGGGAAATCAAAAAAAATTAGAAATTAGAAATTAGAAATGTGGTGTCCTGCGGACGATATAATATCCTGGATTCTTCACTTCGCTCAGAATGACGACAAGGGGTTATGGTCAGGGCGTGGACACATCCTTCACATTCTGCGAAGCAGACACATCTCCCACATCATTTTGGTGGTGTCCTGCGGTATTTTAAAACGGCAATTTCAAGTTTTTTAGGGCTTTATTTGAGGTCATTTGCTTCATCATCTTTTTCATTTCTTCAAACTGTTTCAGTAGCCTATTTACATCTTGCACAGTGGTGCCGCTGCCCTTTGCTATGCGTATCCTTCTGCTACCGTTGATGATCTGCGGATGTTCTCGCTCTCTGGTGGTCATAGAACGTATAATAGCCTCTATTTTAACTAGTTTACCTTCCTCTATCTGTGCATCTTTTAGTCCTGCTATGTTGAGGCCAGGTATCATTTTCAATATCTGATCTATCGGACCCAATTTCTTTATATTTTGTAGCTGCACCAAAAAGTCTGCGAGTGTAAACTGGTTTTTCATTAGTTGCGTTGCCATTTTTTCGGCTTCTTGATCATCTATAGCGTCTTGTGCTTTTTCTATAAATGAGAGCATATCTCCCATCCCGAGGATACGACTAGCCATTCTATCGGGGTGAAAAGCTTCTATATCGGATATCTTTTCGCCTAACCCAACAAATAGCACAGGTTTGTCTGTAACAGCTTTGATAGACAACGCAGCTCCACCACGAGAGTCGCCGTCTAATTTGGTGAGTATCACACCTGTAAAATCGAGCAGTTCGTTGAACTCTTTTGCTACATTTACAGCGTCTTGCCCTGTCATGGCATCAGCTACAAAAAAGATATAATCAGGCTTCACAGCATTTTTTAGCTTTTTGACCTCTGTCATCATCTCTGTGTCGATATGCAGGCGTCCCGCTGTGTCGAATATCATTAGTTGGATATTTTGATTTCCGACCCATTTTAAGGCGGTTTCCGCTATTTTTACTACATTTTTTTCATTCGTATCGCTGATGACAGGCACATCTATCTGCTTGCCGAGAACTTCTAACTGGTGTATCGCAGCAGGGCGATAAACGTCACAGGCAACCATAGCTGGCTTCACGCCGTTTTTCTTTCGCAGATGATTTGCCAGCTTCGCGCAGGCGGTGGTTTTCCCAGAACCTTGCAAGCCAACCATCATGATTTTGGTGAGTTTATTTGCTTGTATATCTAGCTTTACACTGGAATTGTCCATCAAGGAAACCAGCTGATCATTTACTATCTTTACCACTTGATGACCGGGGGTAAGGCTCTTCATTACTTCCTGACCGACAGCCCTTTTTTCGACCTCTGTCACAAAGTTTTTTACGATACGGAAGTTTACATCCGCCTCTAGCAGTGCCAGACGTATATCCTTCATAGCGTCCTTTATATTACTTTCAGAGAGCTTGCCCTGACCTTTTAAATTCTTAAATACTTTATCCAATTTTTCTGATAGACTATTAAACATATTGCTCCTTTTACTATTTAACCTAATCACCCCGTCATCCAACTTCGTTGGGAATTACAAATGACGAAACACCAATGTCTTGTAATTTGAAATTCCCAACGAAGTTAGTGGACGGGGTGGTTTGACAAGCTTCATCGTCCGCAGGACACCAAGCTATTTATAATTTATAATTTAAAAGCACAAAGTGCTTTTTTATAGTCCCCGCTCTTATACACGAAAGCCCCTACCACTGCGATATCCACTCCTGCTGCTGTGAGCAGACCGATATTAGTGTCGTTTACACCTCCATCGACTTCTATCTCGAAGGGTAGTCCCTTCGCTGCTCGAAAATCCTTTAAATACTTAATCTTTTCCAGACTATATTCTATAAACTTTTGCCCGCCAAAGCCGGGGTTCACGCTCATTATCAGCACAAAATCTGTCAGCTCGAGCAAAGGCACGACAGAAGTAACAGGCGTGCCGGGGTTGATAGCTATGCCGCCTTTTATCCCCAAAGATTTTACCTTTTGTAGTAGCCTATGCGAGTGCAGAGCCACTTCGCTATGAAAAGACATGTATTTTACTCCCATTTCTGCGAGTGGCTCTATGTAAAAATCGGGGTTCATCACCATCAAATGTGCGTCCAGCGGGATTTTGGCTACCTGAGCGATAGATTCTATTACTGGCAGACCAAAGCTTAGGTTCGGCACAAAATGTCCGTCCATGATGTCCAGGTGCAGCATATCGGCACCTGCTTCTGTGCCTGCTTCTATCTCTTCTTTTAGTCTGCCAAAGTCCGCTGACAGTAGTGATAGTGATACTTTTAATGTCATTTTTATTTCATCAGCACCATTTTTTGCACATCGGTGATATGACCAGAATGTAGTTTATAGAAGTAGATACCGCTACTTACACTGCGGTTATCTTCATCGTTGCCGTTCCAAACTACGCTGTGCATGCCTCTTTGTTTTAGTTCATTGACCAGAGTTTTTACCTTCTGCCCTTTGATATTGTAAATCTCTATTTTTACGACAGATGGGTCATTTACGCTGTAACTGATAGTGGTTTCAGGGTTAAAGGGATTTGGATAGTTTCCTTGTAGCTTTGTGTGCACTATATCTACCTCAGTGTCTACCTCATTTACGAAGTTTACATACAGTGTATCTGACGGGGAGGATGAACCTATGGGGTTTGTGTAGGCAGCACGGATAAGTAGCTATAATTTTCCCCTTCTGTTACTGCTGTGTCGAGGTATGTCCGACTACTTCCGCTTAATCCAGATATGGTCATTAGTGTGCCATTTTTGTATATGCGGAAGGTAGCCAGATTGTAAGAAATATACTCATAATCCCAGTCTATACGCACTCCTCTGCCATGTGAATAGGCAGCTAAAATCGTAGCAGGGGCTAGTGGAATATTTATGGTCTCGTCGTTTGAGAAGTCAGATTCGCCTGCTTCATAGATAGCTTTTGTAGTAAATCTCATATTTCCACCACCGGCGTTGTTTATGGTGTAGGTGGTATTGTTTATTAAGGTGGTATTTACCAAAGTATTTCCGACATAGAGGTTATACCCCAGCACAGTGGGAGGGTTTGGAGCCACAGTGACGTAAGGCGCTTGCCAGTTTACTGTGACCACTCTTTCGACTGCATTTGCACTTAGATTTTGCGGTGGATAAAGGATATATCCTGTGTAATCAGGGAAGCCAATCCTATCTATCCACACTTTGTTCTCACCACCACTGGCGGCAGTAGTTCGCTGATATACCCACGCATAATGGTGCGGTCCTGCCACCACAGGCATAGCAAAAGAAGTCCAGATAGTGTTGCCCGACCATGAGCCTAGCTCTGCGCCGTCCATATAAAACTTTAAATATCCGCTGTCTGGGGCAGATGAAGTTTTTAGGTGGAACTGGATATATCCATTGTCGTGGTGCAGCTGGATCTCAAGCCGTGAGGTCTGTCCTGCGTCGATTTGCCCAGATGTAGCTACATAAGACCCATGTGGTGCTGTGGGGTCGGAAACTATCGACCAGGGGGAAGCTGAGTTGTTTTGCCAATCAAAATTCGTAAATGTTTGACTTTCAAAAGATTCGCTAAAGTGTGAGGGGTCGGGACCTGTGATATTGACAGTAAAAGTCATGGTCTCGCCTAAGGCACTGATATTATATATGTTTAGCCCGCCGGGATTGCCGTTGCCTAAAAACGAGCTAGGGTTTGTGTAGTCATTTATCGCTGTTCTGTTTGACTCCAGCGAGTAAGCAGCGTTCGAGATAGTGCCGTCGGAATTTGGTGTGCCACCTGCACGATAATAATATATCTCGTCAGGCGGTCCTTGCGCATTGCCATTTCTGAGCGAATTAACTCTGTAAACGAGCAGTCCCTCACCGGATAGATTGCTATCGGTGAGCCCTGTGCTACGGCTACGGTATTCTATCACAAAATATTCTGTGGTCGAGTTTGGTGAGTTTATACGATAGGAGCATTCTGCGCCGTCTACGGTGTTCGGGACTAAGGTGTAAGTCCCATTTGCAGTGATAGTGCGAAGTGGTGGTATCCAGTTTAGATATTTCGCTTTGTTTGAAGACGAAAAAGACTGTGGTGGGTTTCTGTCTGAAGCCATCAAGTCCCAGCCACCAACAGGAGTGCCATTATAGTTGTAACGATAAAAATCTGGCACACCCAAAGAATGACCAAATTCATGGGCAAACACGCCCACACCGCTACTGCTCGCACGGTCTTCCATATTAAAGTTATAAGTGCCTGCACGAACGCCATGCACTAAGATATTGGCATTGTATAGGTTTGACATGTGTGGCCAGAGCAGGTCAGCCCATGCACCGGAGTTACCACGAACTATAAAGTTTATATTGTCTATTACACCGTCACCGTCGCCGTCTATTATCAAGGTGCTAGGTATAAATTGTTCTGCATATTCCAGAGCATTTCTTAGCAGGGTCACACGGCGGGAATATTCGTTTGCTCCTGTGTATCCTTCGGGGTTTGAGGTCTCATTGTATGGCATGTAATAGTTTCTGGGATACTGGTCTTGGTAAGACACTATCGAGGTGCCATTTGGAGTGGGATAAAAGGTCGAATACACTTCTAACTGATTATACGAGGCGTCCCAATAGTAGCGATATAAGGAATTTACACCGGGTGCAGTTGGGTTTAAAAAGGTGTCATATAAAGTGAGTGGTGTGTCAAACTCATTTTGATTTGAAAATCTGATAAATATGGTGATGTTTTGTATCACCCCCACGGTTGGGGCACGGCTATTCCTGGTGCTGTGATATG
>WRIO01000065.1 GCA_009782695.1 Candidatus Cloacimonadota bacterium | reverse complement strand
ATCATAATGGTCTATACCTGCATAGCCGCGTGTAGCGTCAAAGATTACTATCTCATCCAGCTGGATTAGTTGCCCGGCATCAGTCTTTATTTTCAGGTGTTTTAGATCTTCATAGCTGGTGATTTGCGACTCTTTTGCTCGCAATATCACATCGTATTCGTCTATGCCTGTGCCTCGAAATTTGCTTACAGTGGTTCCCTGTGAAGCCGTGCGAACCACACCCGCTATCTGTGACACTGTGATGCCATACATAGCCAATTTTTCATAGACCGGCAGTAGCTTTAGCTCCTCTTTGCCGGGGTTAAAGCTATTTTCTATATCCGCCACACCGGGCAGTTTCTCTGCCTCTTCTGCGATGTATTTGGCTATATACTCCAATCTGCCCAGGTCGTCCCCTCGCACGCGAATATCCATATCAAGCCCGACCGGTGGACCACCACGGGTCTCGTCAAAAGAGAAGGTATAGACCCCAGAATGCGAGCTAAGGAAGTCTCTGACCCTCATTCTGATAGCTTGATTCGTGAACTGCCTTTTTTGCGAATCGACCAAGTCCAGCTTCAGCTCTGCATTTGAGCTTTCCCTTTTCCACTGCCTGTTTTCCCGCATTTGACCCACAGTGGAGACGATAGCCTCGATATCTACTGACTCTGGCATATTGAGCAGAAATTCCTCGACCTGTGCTATCACTTTGTTCGTGTTTTCCAGGTTTGTCCCCACAGGTGTCTTGATACGCAAGGTCATGGAAGGTGCTGGTCTGCGAGGAAAGAAGTCAAATTTGATAGGACCAGAGAGCAGGACAAAGGCACAAATAAAAAGGGATAGAGTTACAGTGAGGATAGCCTTTCCACGATTTTTTAGGACGATAAAGAGGATTCTCTGATACCCTCTCTGGATATTATGATAAAAATGCGAGTCTTTTTTGTGACCACTAACCTTTTTCGGCTTTACAAACTGCGTAATATGGGCAGGTAGTATCATCACACTCTGGATAAAAGAAGCTGTCAAAGCAAGGGTAACTATGATAGGAAAAGCGCCGATAAACCTGCCTATCCGCCCTTCTGTCAGCAATATAGGCAAAAACGCCACGATGGTGGTTGCCACTGCTGCTATCACAGGCACTGTCACTTCGTTTGCACCCTTTATAGTCGCCTCTTTTACAGAGAGCCCCATCTCGATATGTCGCCAAACATTTTCGATGATTACGATAGAATTGTCCACTATCAAGCCCAGTACCAGTAGCAGTCCAAACATAGACATATTATTGATGGTCATATCGACATAAGTCATTAGCCAGATAGTCATAGCGAAGGAAAAAGGTATGCCGATAGACACCAGGATAGAGTTCTTGTAGCCGATAAAGAGCCATAAAATAATAAATACCAGGATGATACCCTGCACGCCAGAAGTGGCAAGGTTCACCACACTCTTTTTGACATCTATGCTGTCGTCATTGCGCACTATCGCAACCAAGCCCGGCACTGTGTCGGCATATTCTGCCACCACTTCCCGCACTTCCTGCATCACATCTATGATATTGCCTTCGGCTTTTTTGTAAACTTGCAGGGTGACGCAGTCTTTGCCATCGAGCTTAGAAATCACTGTCCTTTCCTCTAATCCGTCCTCGATATCAGCTATGTCCGATAGAGATATCGCTCTGCTTTGCTGGTCTGATTTTACTATCAAACTGCCAAGCTCATAAGTGCTGGTGAACTCACCCATAGTCCGAACTATAAATTCTGCATGACCAAAGTTCACAGTGCCGCCTGGCACATTCATGTTTCTGTTTTGGATGAGGGCTGTCAGCTCGCTAAAAGTGAGCCCGAGCTGGTTCATCACATCCATATCTATGTCTATATGCACTTGTCGCTCTTGGACGCCGTGTATCTCGACCTTCGACATATATTGTATATTTAGTAGTCTTTCTTGCAGCTCCTCAGCTATTTCACGCAAGGTATTTGGGGTGAAGCTACCTGTCAGAGCTATGTCTGCCATTTCATTGAGTTCCCGCATTTTCATTTGCATCAAGACAGGGTCACCTGCATCTGGCGGGAAGTCTGTTATTTTGGCTATTTGGTTCACGAGTTTGTCGAAGCATTTGTCACTATCGGCTTTTGCGTCAAAGAACACACGCACAGTGGCACTGCCTTCTTGGGCATTGGAAGTATAATAGTCCACATCATCGAGGTTTTGTATCTGTTCTTCTATTTTTTTGACTATCTGATATTCTATCTCGGCAGGGGATACGCCTGGGTAGCTTACTCTGATAGAGGCACTGCCAAAGTCGATAGCAGGTCTGCTCTCTTTGGGTATGGTGATCATCGAGCTAAACCCAAGTATAAATATGATGATCATAAACATATTGACCACCACTTTGTTGTTCACCGAAAATTTTGCTAAACTCATATTATTCAGTTCTTGTATTTCGGCTCCACTTTCATGCCATGATCCACCTTGTCTGCACCTTCGATGATGATGATGTCTCCCGGCTGCAGTCCGCTAGCTATGATCACATTTTCGATCACTTGTTTGCCCAAAGTTATTTTTCTTTTTTGGGCTATATTGTTCTCGTTTATTACGTATAAATAATGGTCGTCAAATTCTTTTATGATGTTGCTTTGGAGGGTATATATCACCTTTTTATTAGTGTGGGAAAGTATCTCGCCATTTACTATCATGCCGGGGAGGAGGTAATCTTTGGTGTTTGATATTTCTATTTCGAGGGGATAGTTGGCAGTGGAGTTCAGTGGCTTGTAGCCTATGCCGGAGACCTTCCCGGAGAAGCTAAGCTCGCTATTTCGGTGGCTGATAGAGACCGTCTGACCCCGCTGTATGTTACTCACTACACCTTCGCCGATACCTGTTTTTAGCACTAGATTATAGACATCTACGATACCTGCCACCTTCGACCCCACCGATATAGCCTGTCCCACGCGTATGGGTAAATCCACTATCTCTCCGTAAACAGGCGAGACAAAACGGGTGTTGTCGAGTGTTCTTTTTCGCTGGTCAAAAGTAGCTTGGGCTCCGAGTTTTTGAGCTTGGGCGTTTTTAAAGGTAGCCACGCTATTTTGGTATTCTGCTTCCGAAAGTAGTTCTCTTTCATAAAGATTTATATTTGCCTGAAACACAGCCTCTGCACTGGTTAAATTCGCTTCTGCTGATATCAGAGCTACTTCTGCTTGGTCGAGCAGTGACTTGTAATCTGCATTATCTATGCGGGCTATGGCTTCTCCGACCTTTACAGTGTTCCCTAAACCGGTAAAAATCTCCACTATTTGCCCAGATACTTCGCTGATAAGGTTTATATCTGTCTTGCCTTCGAGCGTGCCAGTGAGCCGTATATATTCGTGCAAATCGCGTAGCTCAACCGCTTCTACTAGAACCACTTCTAGTCTAGCAGGCGGCTGTGGGCGTTGGTTTGTTTGTTTCTTTTTGCACCCGATAAGTGCTATGTATATTACTAATAATAGAAATAGATATTTCCGCATGAACTCCTGTGACCTCCTGTGAGTATGCTGTGTGGGTGGGTTAATTTTCTAAAAGACTAACTAAACTGACGCCTTCAAAATACTCAAAAGCGGTGTAACTATCAGGAGTAGAAGTCGTAAAGGTATTAAAGCTAAAGAAAATGCCTATGTATAAAGCTATAAAAATCATCATAGCAGACAGGGCAAGTTCTCGTGGGTAAAGGTGAAATATACTGTATCTTTTCTTGCATTGTAAGGGTATAGCTTTCAAGCCAGCAAGGAAAACATCGCTTGCGGGTATCTCCTGATAGCTTTTAAAAATATCATTTATACTCTGGATATCTGCCATCTCATTTTGGCAAGCTGCACAACCTGATATATGCATAGATACAACAGCTTTATCTTCGCTCGATAGCTCGTTATCTGTATATTTTATCAAATTTCTGTTATCGCATTTCATCTTTCCCATAGACCTCTTTATCTATATTCCCCCGCTCACATTCTATAACAATCTTTTTTGTAAATACTTGCATTTTTTTTTAATTTTTTCATATCATCCCTTATTCTGTCCCTATTTCAGCGGGGATATCGTCGTCGGCTTCTATTTCGAGAGGGGGTTCTACTTCGGCTGGTGTTTGGTCATCTCCCTCTGTTTCAAGTGGCACTTCTACTTCAGCTGGTGTTTCGTCTTTCTCTTCTATATCGACGAGAGTTTCTGGTTTTTGTATGGGAGGTAAGTCTTTTTCTGTCTTTTCACTTTCTTTATAGTAGCCATCGAGTATCGTGCCTTCATTTCGTGCTATGTTCCACTCTTTTACCCATTCTAATGTCTTGTCATAGTTGCTATTTGCATTCCAAAAAATATACCCCCCACAACCTGCATCGACAGTAGCTTTTAGCTGGTCAAATACATAACTTTTGGTATAATCTACTTTCCAACCAAACGCCTGCAAGAAAGGTATCACACGGCAGTTTTTATCAGAATTTTTCACCGTTTGGTCGAGACAATATTTCACTATATGATAAGGTTTTTTTATAAAATCTGGGGGGTTGAACTGAAAATCGGGTGTAAAATGAGAGGAATAAATCATAGGGTGCAGGTGGTGGAGGTGTTGACTGATAAGGGAAATATCTTGCCCTGTGCTACGTATATCAGCATCTCGTTGCCAAGCGACTATAGCAAAAATATCAGCTGAAATCTTCACTTTATGTCTATCGACCACAGCTCGGACCTGTCGAACATACTCCTTGATAATATCCCGTTTTTCTCTCCTCTTGTATTCTGTATCTTGTTTAGCCTTTAGAGCGTCTATCTCCCTAAAATAAAACACACTGTTCCCCATATTGCCTTCTGTTGGGAAGCGCACATAGTCGAGCTGTATCTCGTCTACATTTGTAGCAGCCACGATGTCTATGATCTGTAATAGCTCGTTTTGCACCAGAGGGTTTGAAGGGTCCAGCCATGCTGGTTTTCCTGCCTTTTCTTGCCAATATCCACCTTCTTTGTTCTTTATTTGTAGCTCTGGGTGGTGGGTGGCTGTCTCGATATTATAGAACTGCACTATGCGCGCCACAGCATAAAATCCGTAAGAATGGATTTTGGCGACTATGTTATTTATGTTAAAAATAGGTTCTGCGAAGGTGTATTTTAGTTGTTCTGCGTCTTTTATAGAAAAGTAGACATGTCCCTGCATTTCTTTTACATCGAAGACTATGGTATTTATTCCAGAATTTTTGGCATCTTCCAGCAGAGAGTCAAAGCTTTGTCTCTGTGTCTTGTATGCAGTGACATAAAGACCCTGCATAAAATCAGGTGGCGACTTTCTGATTACATTATTTTTTACCGTGAGGTATTCGTTTATCACCTTTATCTCTTTAAAGGGAATCTTTTCAGGCACTACCGGTGGCGGCTCTACCTCTTCTATCTCTGGGACTTCGACGATCAGAGGTTCCTCTATCTCCTCCACCAAAATCGGCGGTTGTTCTACTTGCTGAGTGACCTTTGCTTCCCTTGTCTTTTTATCCACTTCTTTCTTTGTAAACAAAAACATAAGCAGTGTAATATTTACCAAAAATATCAGTGAGGTAAATATCATCAGTTCCCAAGGGAATATCTTCTTTTTCAACTATAAACAACCTTTTTTTGAAATATAATACAAACATAAAAAAGGCAGGTTTTTTGTCAATGATATTTTCATATCATTGCAAGTAGAATAGTAGAGAAGGAGTCAGAATAGACTCGCTGAAAGCCGAAAAGACGGGTCTTTGTTAGCTTTTATAGTATTTAAGAGTATAGTAGATTACGAGGCTGGCAACCGCAAAATAAAGCTAGTTCCCTCGTTTACTTCGCTCTGAACTTCTATCTCCCCATAATGCAGATGCACTATGTGTTTTACGATGGACAAGCCGAGCCCAGTGCCACCTAATCTTTTACTACGGTTTTTGTCTACTACATAAAATCTTTCAAATATCCTGTTCAGGTGTTCCTTTGGTATACCTATACCTTCGTCTGAAACCTCAAAAACCACCTTGTCCAATATCCGCTCTCCCGCCACAGTGACACTGCCCTTTTCTGAATACTTGATAGCATTGTCTATTAGGTTTACAAAAGCTTGTTCTAGCAAAAATTCATCTGCATCGAAGGTGAAATTATCGCCGATGATTTTTATTATTAATTTTGTGTTTTGTTTTTTACCAGCATCATCAAATAACTTTTCCAATTTTTGAAAAAAACTACTCACATTTACTTCATGCCGTATTATACCTTTTTTCTGCTCCAACATCGATAGACTAAGGATATCTGAAACGATAGTGATCAGCCTATCTGTATTTCTTTGCACTATTTGCAAATAGCGGATTTGTTCGGGGGTAGCGTCTGTCAGCAGTGTTTCCACAAATCCTTTTATGGAGGTTAGCGGTGTCTTTAGCTCATGGGAAACATTTGATACTATGTCTTTTTTGAAGCTTTCTATAGACTTCATATCGGAAATATCGAGCAATGTAAATATTACATTACCATTTGTTTTTAGGTAAGTGGAAGAGATGATATACACCTTTTTTTTATACTCAATTTCTTGGTTTAGATGTGATTTTTCAGCTACTGTATCATGAAAGACTTTGATGATCTGGTGATTTGGCATGATGTCTGAAAGGAAATGCCCCTGATAATCTGCCTCTGATATCAGCTTCTCAAAGTTCGCATTACCTGTCTGGATTCGCGTGTTTTCATCTACTACCCAGATGGCTTGATGTATAGAAT
>WRIO01000064.1 GCA_009782695.1 Candidatus Cloacimonadota bacterium | reverse complement strand
GAGAATATCTTTATAATAGCTATTAAACAGGTTTGACATGCGCATAGTCCCTGCTTGCGGGTCAAAGCCCATATCGAAATCAGTGGTGAAAAGTATTTTCTTTTTGGCTATATCATAACCTGACACGCCTTTGAATACATATTTTTCACCTACTATATCTTCGGAAATATTTATCAGAGGGGATATTTTGGCAGCTACGCTAAAGTCGGTATCTGCTCGCGATTGCCGAAGTATCAAGTATCGGTATTTCAGCATCTCTTCCCCTTCGAGGTAGGTGGGACCCGGCTTTAACTTTAGTAGGTCTTTGTCATAATAAATCTCTTGGTGATAAAGCTTTTTTTGGTGAAAATCGCTGCCTGAGGCATCGAAGGAGATATAAACTTTAAAGCCGTCATCTGTATTTATTGTGCTGGGAAGTGTGACATTAAATACATTGTCAAAATAGTGTCGGGTAATAGTTTTTAGGGGTTTATCATCGGTTGTTACGAAGTGAAAATCTATGCTTTTTATATGATAAAAGGGCAGAGGAGAATAGGAATAGGCTACTGATAGCTTGTTTCTATTCTTGCCGTGTCCTCGATAATTTATCTGGGTGATAGCAGCTTGGGGCTTACCTATCAATATCTCGTTTGCGTCTCCTTTATCGGCTGGTTTGTCCCTCACAACAAAATCTGGTAACTGTGGCAGTGCACTACTGTTAGTTATTTTGAGGGGAATAGGGTCAGAAAGGGATTGAAAGCCACCATAATCGTCAAAGCTTAAAAAGAAGAGGTAGTCATCTATCTCTTCCTTTTCAAATACTATGTCTGTGCCTGCAAAACAGCCATCTTCGATATTTACACTGCCAAAAGTATGATATGAGGCAAACACTTGATGTCCTGGTATTTCCACTTCCTGCGGTAAAATCTCGTATATCTGTGCGTGTGCTTCCGCTGTAGGAAACCTCATATAAAGTTCGTCCACAGTGTCCATATATTCTACAAATTTGTGATATTGTGCTATCTGATCTTTATACATAATGAACACAGAGTATTGGGCTATATCGTTTGCTGACATAGATGAGTCAAATTCAAAGTTTATTTGATTTATATCTTCTATGTAAAGGGCAAAAAACTTGTCGGGTTTGGCAGGTTTATTGTCCACAGCTACCCCACTAACAATCTCGGCGTGCGGGTGATAGTGCCTTCTTTCGTCCACAGCTATCACTGTGTAGTAATACCTAAGTCCCGGCAACACATTTGCTAGGACCCCTTCTGTGTGAGCAAGGCGCAAGGCTCCGAGCAGCTCTCTGCCATTTTCGGTTTTACGGATATATTCTTCGGTGGTTCTATAAAACCTGTTTCTATCTATGATGACCAGAGTAGAGAACCTTTGAAACATAGGACCTGTAATAGTCAAGTCGCGAGGCAGTGCTTTAAAGATAGGTGAGCCTTCTTTTTGTCCTTTTTCCCTTTGTAATTTTCGCGGAGAGTCTATATCGACCAAAGTGCGATAATCCTTGTCAAAGAAGGTGACTTCATTGCCTGATATGCCTATCTTGGCATCGACTTCTAGCTTACCCAAAAAGAAAAGCGAGTCTTTAGTGACACCTCTATAAATCCTATATTCTATTATATTATGCCCGTTTAGAGGCTCAAACTTTATCACCAGACCAGACCCGTCATCGCCTGGATTGTCTTCGACCCGTAGATTTTTCACTGTCAGTGGTCCATCACTGTAGCACAGTGAAAACAGTATAAAGATGCTTGTCAGCAGTAATAATCTTTTATACATATAAATACTCCTTTACCTTTCGAAAATGATTTAGGTTTACACAAGTAGAAAGAGAGCAACACGTAGCTTTTTTTGATAAAACGAATATATCAAAGTGCATATAAGTCTCGCACAGAGCTGTAATATGTTACTCTATGCCCTCCTAAAAAAAGAAGGGCATAGTTTATAAATTCTTTTTACTTTATGATACCTAGCACATCGGCTATCAAGAACTGGATACGACCTATGAGTAGTGAGATTCTAGCCATCACAGTGTAACCAAAAGAGGCTCCGAAACCCACCATCATAAACCAGATACCTACGCGCACGACTTTCCCGTATAGCCCTGTGTGAGCCTTTGAGAAGTAGAAATACAGCAATATAGTGATAGTTCCGATAAAGACCAGGAATGTGTTTATATCTTGTATCGGTATCATGGCACCGCGCATTTGCACCAGCACGCCTGCGTGCATAGCCAGAGGGACGCTCATACCCACAGACCCCATACCAAAAGCTATGGGGTAGCGAGAAAGCCAGTTCCACTTGCGCGAAAGGGTAAATACATACAAGAAACCCATAGCAGCCGGAACAAGAAGCTCCCACCTATGTTGCAATACTATCGGCTGATATACATAAGGGATAAAAGCCATATTATATGTAAGGGGTATAGCGTAGCCTGCTGTGACACCGACAAATAGATATTCTGCGAATTTGTAGAAAGGATTGTCTTTGTATAGAAATGAGAACACGCATAAAGTGAAAAAGGCGGCTACCCAATTAGAAAATATTTCGTACATTTATTTATCTCCTTTTAATTATCATTTTTTTGCAAATGTTTCTGCACAAAGAAGCCTACGTTTCCTATCAAGATAAACACTATGATGAGGATATGTGCTATCGACTGAGCATTCATACCGATACGGGCTTGACGGAAAGGATATGGCAGGTTCGTGTCACCAGAGATGATAGGTTCCGCTTCATTTCGCAATATTTCACTGCTAAATTCACGCTGGGTAGAGGCAAAAACATCCACTAATTTCTCATATTCGGCTGCACCTTTCATACCTGCGAGCATTCCTATAAATTGACCAGTTTGCAGCTGTGGATATGTATCAGCAGCCATCACAGCAGTTACGCCGACAGCTACATTTACACCGAAACGAGGACGAGCATAATATATCCAATATGTTCCTGCAGAGCTTGCGGAAAAGTCTATCACGAGGTTCATATCGTTGTAATTTTTGATATTTGTCATGATAGGCAAGCTGCTCACCTTTCGCCCTTCTGCGTCTATATCCATAGCGTCAGATATATCTTCACCCATTCCAAAGATAATAGGCAGTAGCAATGAACTGACTTTATAACCAAAGTTTACATAGTCCTCGCCTGATTTCTTGTTACCATACTTTTCAGGGTCACTTTTTTTTACTTCGTTTATAGCCATATCGATGATAGGTGCTGAAGTCGCAAAGATTGTAAAGGTAAAGAACTTAATGCGCCGCTCAAAGCAGTGCCGTATGATAGATAGCTCCATAGGGAAAAGCTCGGACATGGTAGAGGCATCGTGCCAGAAAGCAAGCATCACTGCTTTATCGTGAGCCATAGCTATGGCGTCCTTTTCTTCCTCTGTCGCCCCTTCTGGGAACACAGGAGCAAAAGAGTCTATCATTCTATATATATTTTCTGCGGGTTTGGTGGTGTATGTCTTGCTATTGTAGGGGAAAATCAAGGGTAAAATGATAGCAACAGCCAATATGATATAGATATATCTTCTGTCGAGTTGCTGTATCTTTTGGAATATGTTATTATTTTTGTCCACTATTCACCTCCGCCTAAATAAGTGCGTTCTATGCCGAGTAGTATCCGCAAGCTGACTGCTACAGAGCCAAGCCCCACGCCGAGGGCAATGCCTCTTTTACTAGCAAGATTTGGCACATCGAGTATCCACTGGGTTAGGGTGGCTATGCCTTCGCCAAAAATAGATATTCCGATAGGCACTTGACCTAGCATCACTATCAGTGCAGTGATGAGAAGCACGGTAGCCTCTGCACTACGGGCACGGAAGGCTTTATAGGCAGCCGAAGCTATATAAAATGCGAGAAGTGAGAACATCGTGGCGCTCATAGGCACCTGGATATTTTTAAATATCCACATATAAGGAGTTCCCTCTTGGGTTCCCCATATAAAGCCAGAAGCAGCAGTAAAATACAATCCGACTAATGCTAGGATGCTATACTGCCAGTTCGGCGTTTTTCTGCGTATTCTGGTGGTGTGGGCTAGTGTAATAGACATGATACCGAGTATCAAGCCAAAAGGTGACATTGCCCGTATCCAATCTACAAACCATACATAATAGAAATCTTGAGCTATCTTGTGAGGGATAAATACAAACCCTACAAATAAGAACCCGAGTGTGACCACCATAATCAGTGGTATAGTTTTTTTAAACATTTATCCTCCTTATTTATCTGGAAACATATATATGATATTCGTGACTTGGATAGAGCTGAGCAATGTGCCAAGTATCAAGAATATTAGTATCAGTAGTTTTGTGCCGTCTTGTGCCTTCAAGGTGCCAAGCTGCAAGGGTTGGCGTGCCATATAGGCGGCAGCGGCGTAAAGCTCTTCACCCATCAAGGTGTAATCACAAGTGGTGATAAAGAACGGTATCTGGGTAACTGCATCTGTGCCTGCTATCTGGATAGCACCGGTCGAGTTGCCCGTCTCGGTCATAATCAATGACTCTGCATAGAACATACCCATGTAGAAGTTCGTGGCTGTCTTTTCACGAATCATGATACCATTTACGCCAGCTACATAGGCAAACTGTTGCTCTGAGATAAAGAATATATTATTCTTGTCAAAAGAGTCTGGGCGACCTGCCTCATAATGAGCCTCTCGAACTATCTCTGTGGCGATGGGCATAACTATATAGTCGCGGTTTGGCACCAATATCTTGGTGTCATATTCGGCAGCCTTTTTCGCCACACGACCGAGTATAGCTAGTCCTGCCAGCGTGGCAACATCGTTTATACCCGAAAGTCCAGGACAGAACAGGATAGGGCGTCCCATCTCTGTGGCTCTACCGATAGCATTGTCTATCTCTTCGATACCTGCTATGGGTCTGATAAACAGATTTTTGCCTTTTTTCGCAAGGAGCACATAAACTTGAACTAATACACCAAAGATAATAGAGGTAATCAAGGTAGCTAATTTTGACCACTCAAACCAGCCAGGAGCTGGCTTTAGGAAGTAGCCTGTCATACCTTCAGCGTGAACACCTTCCACCCAGCTATAACCATCACTGCCCCCCAGAACAACTGTTTTAGAAGTAAATCTCCCCTTCCCGTTCGATAAAACAAGGGCATAAGTGAAAGTCCTTCTCTCATTTTCGCGCAGTTTCTTTATCATATTTGCTCTTGTTCTTTGGCTTTTTACATTGTTGATTTCGCGGAGGAAGATGTTTTCCTCATTGCCAGCTTCTGTGACAGGGAATATAGAAGTTCGCAATGTAGATTTGCTCGAGGGGTCATAGCAAACATCGATACTGGGGTCGACAAGCAGCCTGCGGCTAGCTTTGTCATACGTGGGGATACCCTTTACCACTTGGGTCTCATAGGGGATCATATCGGATATTTCTCTGTCAAAATAGGGAGCAGTGCGGGCTACACTGAAGCGGTTGCCAGCTCGTCCTTTTCGCAGTAGATAAAAGCTATAATCACTGATAGCTACTTCTTTTTCTAAATAATAGAGTTTTTTCGGTCGCAAGGACATGATCACTTCGTCGAATTCGAGGTCTTGCGTTAGGAAGTAGCCTTTGTCTATGGCTTGTCCCTTTACGTTAAACGATATTTTAACATTTAAGTTGTCATATTTCGTAGGTAGCTTCACCTTGATGATTTTATCTAAATAAAAAGCTTTCACCACTATAGGTTTTCCGCTTTTGCTCTTGATGGGGTTACCAGAGCCATCACGGAACTCAAAGTAGATGTTTTTTATATGCATATCAGGGTTCACAGAGTATTCATAGCTCAGAAGTAAGTGGGTTTGTTCTGGATTTAGATAGTTTACAGACGATATAGTGGCGAAAGGCATACCCCATAAAAGCTCTAAGTAATCACCTTTTGTGCTTGCTTTGTTACGCAAAAGGACATTGTCCATAGTCACAAGGTCAGAGCTGGCTATGATATTTTCCTCACTGATATCATAAGCAGCAGTAAAGCTACCTAATCCTGCCTCATTTGTAAAAGATAGCACAAAATGATACTCTGTGATAGGTTTTTCTAGGTCGTCTAATTCCTCTACACTCAAGCTGGCAAAGGGCAGGGCATAATCTTCATATATCTTTATCCCGGGTAAAATGCCTAACTCTTCATAAGCCTGGTGAAGTTCTGCAGAATAATCTATATTTTTATCTATCTCGTAATATTTTTCGACCCAAGCTTTATAATTTTCATACCAACTATCATACTCTGTCACATTCTCCACTGCATATATAGAATAGTTGACATCGAATTTGGGCTCTTCCCATTCAAAGTTTAATACTTCCTGGTCTTCTAAATACACGATGTTTAGTTCTTTTGGTTTATCTGGTGGGTTCGCATAAGCGATACCTTCTACGATGGGGGCAAAAGGTAAATATTTACGTGTTTCTGTGAGAGCGAGAACTGTGTAATAATAAGGAGTTTCTGGTAACAGTCTTTTCCTCATCTGTAGCTGTGTGGAGCGTAGTCCTGCGTAGGTTACACCATCTTTTTCTATTTGTTTTGTTTTATAATAGAATTCGTTTTTGGGTATGAGACCCATAATGCTGTAATGTTTTAGCATCGGTCCTATCACGCTTTCATCTCGTGGGATGGCACGGTATAGCGGGCTTCCTTTCGGTTGTCCTTTTTCGCGTCTCATTTTACCGGGAGAGGCTAGTGTAACGAATGAAGACCAGTCTTTATCATAAAAAGACATAGTTTCCGAACTGATACCAG
>WRIO01000063.1 GCA_009782695.1 Candidatus Cloacimonadota bacterium | reverse complement strand
CGAAGCTCTGCCGATGCATTCATAACGCCGACTTCGAGATTTGCATATTTCAGTTTGAAATCTGCCACTTCCTCTTTGGGAATATTCCAAAGCTTTATCAGGTCTTTTTGGATATAAGTCCTGATGGAAGAACTTGCCTTATTTAATGACACTTGAAGCACTCCGTTGAAACGCTCGGGACATTTTTTCAAAAACTCCTGTATCTTGTCATTTTTTAGCAGTGCCATTGACATTCCTATCATCACACACTCCGTTCTATTGATATTGCTAAAAATGGAAGTTTTGGCTTCACATCCACCACATACCAGTAATCATCATCAAATATTACCCGTTCTGCGACTACTGGTCGTGGAATAAGGTCGTCAGCATTTATAATGATAGTTAACCTGTCATTATTTACGCCTTGAGCCTCATATTCTTGCTTTATATCTCGCACATCAGGATTATATTTCAGCTCTTGCCCATTCCAAGAGCAAGTCATCCCAAACTCCTGAAAGTTTTGGAAAACATTTTCTATGTCTTTTTTCACTTGCTCTTTGAAATTTGCCACTAATCCTCCATAATAGCACGCGTATATAGTGCTAAAAGAGTAGCTTTATTGTCTGCTGGTTTATAAGGAACACCTAACCCTGACAGCTCACTTCGGAGCTGGTCATTAGTCATTTTGCTTGCTTTAGCTATCAGCTCGTCTTTATTTTCACTTGGGTCAACTTCGCCATAGCGAGGGCTTTGAACAGCAGAAGGTTTTTCTTCTGCATAATCACTCTCCTCGCCTGTCTCCAAAAGCATAGCAGAGCCGATATTTATCAGCCTTTTGCCTTGCTGATTTTCAAGCTCCAAAATCTGCCCTATTTTTAGTGTTTTCCCGTCATGGATTATAGGTCGTAAAAGTTGCACGACTATCATAAGCCCTTCTTTACACATCAAACGGATTGTTTAATACATGTGCTATTGTGAAAAGTTCTGGTCTGCGAAGTGCAACCATTGAAGCTGATTCAAGTGTTATAAACTGTTTTCTGCCATCTTCGGATATCCACGCATTTGGGAACTCAGGCATAGCACGAAGGTTTGCCTTGAAATTGTTTATAAAGCCGTAGTGCAATTCGTTTTGTGCATCGTTGCCACTATAACCTAAAAGCACAGTTCCATTTGGCACCATAGGTGTCAGCACGCCTGTATCAGGGTGGTCATACCATTCGTTGTAAATGTAGATAGTTACTGTTCCTGTATAAAGGCGGAACTTGCCCACACGAGAAACGCCGTTGGACAGTAGTTCGGGTTCTAAATCGACTACATCTTGACGATTTCTCTCCATATATTCCACTACTTTTGGATGGTCTAAAAATACATGGGCAACATCGTGCGAAACTATAATCTTATTCGGGTATTTTCCGCACTTCTTTTGGCGAGCAAGACACCATTTGTCTAAATCTTTAAATGGGTCACTATCTGTTCCGTCCCAAGCCCCTGTCCCTGATAGTGTGATAAAGTTGTCTGCTGTGTAATTGAAATCAACCACACCATTTACACCCACGCCGACAGCTTGCACTTTACCAGTATATATAGCTTCTGCCACCATTTGCTCTCTTTTGCGAGCTGCTCTTTTGCGAAGTGTTTTCCACATCTCTGCAACCATAATAGCTATTCTTTGGTCATTTGACATTTGCTGATACTGGTTTACAGAGAACGCTCTATCGGACGCCATTTCAGGGGTTAACATCATTTTTTCAAATATATAAGCAGGCTGTGTGACATAAGTGTCAAACTTGCCTTGTTGCACCAATATACCGTCACTATCTCTGCTAACGAATTTTGCAATAGCTCTATCATCAACCTTTTTATCCCATTCAACATGTGTGGTCTCGTGCATTTTTTTGCCCGAGATAAATGTCTTTTCTAAAAAATCGTGTTGCGGAAGTTCGTTTTGAACTCCGTCAATCATCATTTTTCTAATATTTATATTTTCTACATAACCTTCCATCATTACCTCCTAATTGGTCGCACCTTCTGAAAATATAAGTGGTGCATATTTGTCTCGTAATACCTTTGCCCATTCTTGCCAGGTGCCAGAACCGAATTTTAGCTGGTCACCAACAAAATCACCAGTTATCCACGCCATTCCTGTTTCGCCTGCTTTTCTGTCTCGTATCAGCACGCCAAAAACAGTGTCGCCTGTTTCCACCATACTTACAGTGCCATCATCATTCCATGTAACCACACTGCCACGCTCCATATCCCCTTTTACCACTACTGGCACTTGTTTTGTCGGGAAATCACTGGCAAATAGACTACTATGACTTTGTTCGCCTATATGATCAATTCCAAATCTTTCTTGTGTCATTTTATTCTCCTTTCAATGTTTGCTTAAATATATCTACATTCTTTTGATGTGTGATAGTGTCTGAATTTACATCAGAGCCTGCACTCCGAGAAATGTCGGGTATATTGCCTGCATCAGCTTTGTATTTGGCAAGCATATCAGATTGCTCTGCTCTTTCCGCCTTTAGCAGTTTTAACGCTAAATCACCAGCTGTCACAGGCTCTACAAACATCGCCCTCTTTATTATGTCTGTCATACCTTGAATAGGTGCTATATCCATTAACCCCTCTATTCGTTTTCTCTCGTCTTGGACACCTTTCAAATACATATTCATACTTGCTTCTGTGTCATTCTCTTTGTCCTTTTCCTTGTCGTCTGTTTCATCGACTGCTTTTTTGCCTTCTTTTTCTTTGTCGTCCTTCTTATCGTCTGTCACTTCGGTTTTGGTTTCTTTATCCTTTTCCTCTTTGTCGTCAACGATGTCTTCTGCTTTTACATTTTCAGCCATAATACTACGACCTCCTTTATTTAGTTTTGTTATTATCTTATCAAGGGAACTAACACCATCTATCATTCCCACTTTCTTGCCCTCGTCAGCAAGAAGCACTCCGCCCTTGCCAAAATTCTCTTTGACATGAGCAATGCTATATCCACGATTATCAGCCACACTACCAAAAAAGATTTTTGCCAATGCATTTAATTCCTCTTTTAATTTGGTAAGCCCTTCGTCCGTCTTTAAATCTATCCTTTTATCAGGTGACTCACTATTTACCACCTCATATATTTTTACGCCTATATCATCAAGTAGCTTGCTATCGTCTATCCACGAAGCAACCACGCCGATGCTACCTACACTCGCTGTCTTGCTCGCATAGACCACCTGGCAACCTGTCGCTATCCAATAGGCAGCCGAAGCACACAATCCAGAAGCATAAGCTACGATAGGTTTTGCTGTGCGATTTGCTTTGATATACTCTGCAAACTCGTGGACGCCTGTTACATCGCCACCTGGCGAATGGAAATTAAAAACTATGCCTTTTACACTTCTATCAGACAGAGCTTGGTCAAACTGGTATCGCATACTCTCTATCGAAGTAGCTCCAAAATACCAGTCATAAAAATCACTATACGGCGTAATGATACCTGTCACATTTATAATTCCTACACCATCTTTGACCACCAATTCCTCTTGAACTGCTTTTCGCTCTTGAACAGATACAAAGCTGGCGTTTATATCCTGCAATGCCCTTAAATATTCGGGCTTCAATGCCCATCGATTTGTGTATATGGTGCTGTTTGGTTTCTTATTCTCCGTCATTGTCGCTCCCCTCATCTACTCCCGTTTCTTTATTTACTTTGTTATTTTGCTCCCGTTCGCTGCTGTCAAACATAGCACTTTTTTCATCTGAAAAGCTCAAATTATAGCTCTCTGCGATTAGTCTCTCTTCTGCTTGTAGCCTGCAAATGTCTTTGAAATCTAATCCAGTTAGCTTATTTGCCTCGTGCTGATATGTCGAAAAACCGTATTTGACACGGAGCATAGCCGCATTTGCTTCTTTGATTTTGTCTATCAAACCGCCAGTGGGACCTACAAAATAACAGCCTAAATACTTCGACTTAATGTATGGGTCTTTCATAAAGCCCTTTGCTTTTAACCTGCCTTTAATCACCGCCTCTTCATAAAGACAATTTATGATAGGCTGTAAAAAATTCTCATCGAATTGCTCGCCTATGATTTTGAATAATTCTTGTGCATCCACCTTTGCACCTTGGGCTGATGTGAAGCTGGAATTATAGTCTTTTAAAAATGTCTGAAATGGCAAGCCCTTACTCATTCCCATTTGTTTGATATTCGCCATCGTAAATGTCTCATATTGTGACGAAGGTCTGCTTGCCTCTATGGTGTGGAAGTTCTCATAAGGTGCCAAATCTAATAAAGCACCTGTCTTTAAATCTATGCTCGGTCTATTGTCTAAAAGGTCTCCCTCGTCTCCTGCATAGCCACCGATGATACTCTCTGGTGGTGCCTTTGTTATGGCGCCTGCTAAAAACGCATTTAATTTCGCAGCCTGTATCTCTGCATCTCGGTATGTGTCGTTTTGCCTTATCAAATCTATTATAGTAGAGATAAAAGGAACGCCTCGTGTTTGTCCTACTCGTGCTATATCCACCAAATGTAGCACATTCTGTCGCCCTGTCTTTTCGCCGTAGAACGGCACATAATCCCACCTGGCAACTATGTTATTTATATTTATGATATAAGAATACGGATGTGGCGTTTGGATAAAGATGCCCTTGCGAACTCCTGTCTTGCCATATACTATTCCGCCTGCCATTTCATCGCCGACTGCTATTGGTGATTTGCCTTCACCAACCACGAAATCAGCGTTTATCTCCTCTCCACCTGCAAACACATAGCCATCTGCTTGTTTATTCCAGTTGCAAACCCTGTCTGCCTCTATCATTTGAACTTTCAAACCATAAGGAGTAAAAGGGCTTTCCACATATCGCAATATAGCAAAACCATCGCCACGAACTAATTGTGTGGTAAGTGCCAAACGCTGTTGCTGATAAAATACTAATTGGCGATAAAAATCACTTTCTACGCTCTCTGACCAATAGCGTATTTCGTGGTAAGCTTTGTTTTCAAACTCCTGTGCTTCCTGCTCGGTCAAGCCTAAAACATCTCTGTCAATCGAAGGTCTCGCCCTCCGCCCAGAGCCTATCACACCATTCACGATAGTATTTACTATCCCTGAAACTATCGGAGAATTGTTATATAAATACTGACTTCTATCACGGAGTGTCTGTATCTCGGGTAATATATTCGCTTGTGCATCGCCCGAAACTGGATTGAAATCTTGCAAAGATATTTTATTAGAAGCACCTGCGTAAGCTGTGCTATGCAATGCGTTAATTCCCCTCCAATTTGGAGGGGTGGACGCTTTAGCGGACGGGGTGGTTAGACCGTTTTCCACACGAATATCTATTATTTTATCCCTGATAAAATCTAAAAATTTACTCATAACTAATCATCCACAGGAACAAGCCTCTTAAACCTTCTGTTCCCATTTACGCTTAGCTGTATATCAAGCTCTGCTATTGCCTTCCGAATATCTGCTAAACTCGCCCTTGTAAGCTTCTGACCACCTATGTCATAAGACTGGGCACCCAGCAGAATAGCTTTCTCCGCCTCTAAATACATTTCCTTTCGTTTTAATATCTCGTCAGTTGTCATAAAACCCCTCTTTTACCACTTTTCAAAAAAAGCATATTTAGTCAAATAAACAATTGTCCGACAATTTATTAAAATGGATTAAATGTGACTGAACGCTGTTTTTTGGGCTGTTTGTATTGTGTCATACCCACTGTCACATTGACTAAATCTCTCATACTATCTGTCTTTAAATTATACTTCGCATCAAGCTTATCCCAGTTCGGGTCAAGCTCCAAAATCCCATAAAGGTTATACACAAATAAGTCTATCACCTCATTTCGCACATCTTTGTCTTTTACCCAGTATTGTTTTGACTTACCACGCTTGTCATATTCGGTTACTAATTTCTCGCTCGACAAAGAAGCATAAGCTGTCTCGTCAAAGCCTGCACTGGCATTCGATGGGAAATGATAATAATATGGTCCCGGCGTCTCGTTTTGTAGTGTCTGATATATTACTCGTTTTGCCTCAAATGTCCCTACATATCCGAACCAACATCCTTTATCGATTTTCCATTTTTTAGGAGTTAATATCGGATTTCTATCACTGCTGGCACCTTTGATAGCCACCACTCGTTGTTTGATAGCAGACCACCGCCGACAGTATTTATACACAGTATCCGTAGCACTCTGATAACCACCACTGTCTATATACACGCCCGCTATCTGCATTACTCTGCCATCTTCCCGTATCCACTCACGCTCACGAATTTTATTTAGTTCTGTCCACACAGAAGGAAAGCTATCCTCGTCCGAAGTCAAATCTATCGAATTGCCATGTATCCTGCCACGAGCTATTACATAGCATTCTCGGTCACGAAGCCATCCCTGAACTAACCACTCAAGCCAGGTCTTGTGGACATCCACGCTCATTACTAAACAACGAACACGATTCGGAACTTCAGCAGGATACAAGACAGCACGCTTGGAAACAAATTCCTTATCTACGCTTTCCCCCTTCTGCTCATATACCTGCCCAAGTTTCGTGTTTACAAACACCTGATGTAGCTCTGGAACTTTGACAGAATTATCATAATTCAACGCTAAATATTCCCAGTTTACCCACGGACTATATAGCGATGACAAATGAAATCCTGCTCGCCGATGTCCTGGGTTCTCTGCGATCCATTTTCCTTTTGCCAACATTTCAGGTTTCTGATATTCGTATATCTCGCTTTTACAAATCGGACATTCTAAATAAACATCGGTATAGACACCTTTTGTCCAGCACATTTGCTCCCACTTCATCTCAAAATAGCCGTCATTCGGCACATCTTTATGACCACTACAATGAGGACA
>WRIO01000062.1 GCA_009782695.1 Candidatus Cloacimonadota bacterium | reverse complement strand
ATTTCTTTTGAAAAGTATGCGTTTTTATACATTTTTATTGCTCCATATTTTTTGTATTTAGGTGCAATGTTTTTTTAAAAGCTTTTTCTGTCAACTATAAAGTGTATTCATCCGAAAATCGTAGGGGTGGATTACCCCCTTGTCTTCCGAAAATAATAGTAGCGGAGAGCCTCCGGCTCTCCACATCGCCGTCATTCAGAGCGAAGCGAAGAATTTATTGCTTTATATACCCAAGGAGTTTCCATATAAATGTGCCTTTAGGCACTACATATCAATAGAAAAGCAAAATCCCATAAAATATCCCTTTTTCACCCAAAACAGCAGAGCTGTTTTGGGTGAAAAAGGGGGCATTAGAGGGGCCGTCATTTCTACCAACATAACGCACCTAACGGCGCTAGGTGGTGTGCTTCGCACAGATGTTGCGGAACGATGTTCGCTTAAAAATCAGTCCGCAGGACACAATAACTTGTCATTTGTAACTAATAACTTGTAACTTCCAACGAAGTTGGGTATGGCATCGTTCCCTACGAATATGTAATACGAATAAAGGAAGTGACAGTACGGAGGCTATCGGCTACATTCGGTCTATTAAGCAGTGTTATATGGTTATTTTTCATTTAAAAGGCTATATTTCTCTCTAAAACACGGCTACTCCATCTTTGTTCACTTGCTTCATTTAGATAATACTGTCTAGCTTTTTCGCTATCTACTCGCATAATCAAGCGAATATGAGTCCAACTCAATTCGCTACGCAGCGCGTAGCGAATCTCTAAATCAGGCCATGTCTGATAGAATTGACGAAAATTTTTTAGATTAGCATAAGAAAAACCCTTCCCAAGAGTGCTACTTAAATGCTGTGAAAGTTTTACTAGAAGCTGCTCCCCGTAATTTGCTCTATCTTTGCCTTGCTGTTCTTGTTCCACTATCCTTTTGCCGATAAGCCAATAAGTCTCTACCATTACATTATTTATAGCTATATGAGCTTTTCCTCTGCCTTTGGAGAGTATTTTTTCTATGTCTGCAAAGAAAGACCTTTCATTATCTTGTGTAGCAGATTTGACTATTTCATTCTTTTTATTTGTCATAAAGTAATAAACATCCCTTATGTTTTATATCAATACCAACGAAAATATTAGCGCTTTTTTGTCAATTTATATTAAATAAAAATGTAAGGAAGGCAACTCCTTGCCTTCCGATTTCATCCCCCATGGTTTCCATATAAATGTGCCTTTAGGTACTACATATCAATAGAAAACCAAATTCCCATAAAATATCCCTTTTTCGCCCAAAACAGCTTTGCTGTTTTGGGTGAAAAAGGAGGGTGTGGTGGTGCTTTATTTCTATTGATATTATGTCCCAAACGGGACACCTATCGTGTCCTACGGACTGATGTGTAAACTGGATTCTTCGCTTCGCTCTGAATGACGAGGGTTGCCTTCCCTACGAAAAATGTGTGCTTCGCACGGGTGAAACCACCTGCCCCGTCAGGCAAGCCTGCCACCCCTTCCCGTCGGGACGGGGAAAAGAAGGTGTCCTTCGGACGGATGTTTATTATATCACATCATACACATTCTGCGGAGCAGACATATCATCCACATCTATCATAACCACCCCGTCCACTGGCGTGTCCACCCCTCCATCATTGGAGGGGAATTTAGGGTGTGCTTCGCACAAATGTGGCGGAAGGCAAGGGGTTGCCTTCCCTACGAAAAATGTTTGCTTCCGACGGATGAAAACCCCCTGCCCCGTCAGGCAAGCCTGCCACCCCTTCCTGTCGGGACGGGGAAAAGAAGGTGTCCTGCGGACAGATGTTTCGGAACGATGTTCGCTTAAAAAATCAGTCCAAGGGACACAATAATTTGTCATTTGTAACTAGTAACTCGTAACTCCCAACGAAGTTGGGTATGGCATCGTTCCCTACGGACTACTCTTCTATCAAGTCATCTATCACCATTTGTCCGGTTCGTTTTTCTTTGGTATGCTGGTGTCCTATTCTCAGAAGATTATGAGCCAAAGAACCATCTTTCCGATACAAATAAAACACAGCATCTGACACCATGGAATAAAACCAGGTGCAATGCATACGGTCAGACTCTTCCAGCTCATTGACCTTGCGGCACCATTCTGTGGCAGACTTTTTCTTTGATATCACATCTTCATTCGAGAAGTCCTTTTGAGCCTTTGTCTCCACCACATACATTTCATCGCCGATTTTCACTACAAAATCTGGGAAGTATGCGCTGATCATCCCGTCACTGCGCAAGTAGAATATCCGGCAAAAGTTGTGTATATGTTCTTTGACTTTTATAAATCTATCCACTTGGCTGTCATTATCTATAAACTCCATAAAAGCCCTTTCAAATTCGCCTTTATTCGAGGGGAATGGCAGATATTCGAATATAGATTTCGCCACTTTTATTCTGTAATTTGACCTAATTTTTAAAGGGCTACATTCCGAAAAATACCGCTTACTAACCTCTGCATCTATGACTGAGACTTCGTTTTGCATTTCCCAGCAAACGCGGGTGATTTCCTTGATAATATGGTCTATCACCCCGGCTCCTTTTAGTATCAGTATTCGCCAGTTTTCGTCATACAGAGGGTTAAAGTCCCTATCAAAAAGCCTTTGCCGAATGAATGTATCTAGCACGCTCATTATTCTGTGATTGTTTATCTGCATTTTGGGCAGGTTTTTCCCTCGCCCTCCTTTGTCAGTAGCACTCAGTATCAGAGCCAAAACCTTCGCTAAAAAGATATTGTAGCAGTCAGCGTCTATGATGCTATCTGTTACTTTATACTTACCGAACCTTGTCTCCACTGTGATTTCTTCACTATAAAACACATTCCCTTGGTCTGCAGTCATCTTTTTTAGGGCTTCAAAAGGTATGCCATTATACGGCTTTAATCCATACATCCAGTTACCTTCTTCTCGCAGCACTTCCTCTTTGTCGTGCAAAATCATAGGTATATAAATATCATATTCTGCATAGTTTGGTTTTAGGTGTATCAGCTCCAAATCGCCTATGGGGTTTGATTTGTCGCCACTGGTGTCTTCGAAAACCTCTCCCTTTTCTATCAAATCGCGATAAAACTCATTATATGCAGGGTGCTCGATTATGCTTAAAATATCCATTAGATTACTCGGGGCGACCTTCTTTTTAAATATATTCTCTCGATTCTCTCTTTTCATCTCTTCAAAATCGCCTCCACGCCACATTAACCTTAGCCCCCGACCAACTATCTGTTCGAGCAGTATATCAGACTTGCTTGACCGCAGTGGAACTATCACGCAGATATTATTTACATCAAAGCCTTCACGCAGCATCAGGACAGAGATGATTACTTTCGGGTGGCTATGGTTATCTATATCAAACAGCCGCTGCTTAACTTCTTTCCACTCTTTTTCGGGTATCTCGCCTTTTGCAGAAGAGTCGATTTTCATCACTTCATTTTCGGCAAAGCCTTTGTATAGCACCAAATACTCTTGCACTAAGGGCGAAACCTTTGTGTCTTCACAGATAACAAGTAACTTTGGGTGCTTTTGTTTCGTGTCCTCTCTGGTGATATGCAGGAAGTTATCTTCCAAGATTTTCAGCTTCACCACTCCTGCATCGAGCATAATCTTCTGCCCTTCGGAGAGTGCTAGTGCTGCGTTTCCTGCATCTCTAGTAGCCCGAAAGTCAAGCTCTTCGAGGGGGATATTGGCTAGTTCTTGCCTTTTGTCAAGGGTGATGATCTTCACTAGCCCGCTGTGAATGGCTGTGTATAGGTCAAAATCGACGATGATATGTGGAAAATAATGCTTAGTGCGTTTATCCCCGCCACCTGTCACATTATATGGAGTAGCACTAAAATCGAGCTGCAGATAGTTATCAGAGATATTCTGCGAGATTATATTTAGTGTCTTTTGCCACTCCACTTCTTTACTTTCGCCATAAATCTTGTTCTCATGGATATGATGAGCCTCATCATTGATCACCATCAGGCTCGGCAGTTTGGAAAGGGCTTCCAGCTCGTTTCCAGATAGGTGTCTTTTGTCCAAAGTGTCCAGACTATTGCCCGCAGACACTCCTGGGGTTAGAGGTAGTAGTTCTTTTACTATACTGACAGCATCTGCTGGATCGGAGTATTTCTCCGCCTCTTCTCCTTGATTCATAAACAAATGCCAGTTTGTGATGACTATCACTCCATTGCCTAAGCTTTTCTGCATTATATCGTCTTTTTTCACCACACTCGTTCGGAGGAAATTAAATAACTGCTCTCTAAAAGGTGCAGGAATAAAAAGCTCACGATATGTATAAAAATCGGACAGCAAAAAGTCACGCTCCCCACTGGCTCTTTCCTTTCCCAGAAAAGCACCCAAGAGTCTCTCATACACTATCAGTCCAGGGGCTATCAGCAAAAAATTGTTTGTATATGTTTGTTCGAGTGGCGAGTCATAGCCTGTTTGTGTAGCAGTTGCATTTAGATACTGCCATATCAGTAAGGCATGCATCACCCAGGTTTTCCCTGTGCCTGTGGACATTTTGACGCAATACTTTCGCAGACTATACTTGTCTTTTGCTATCTCACTGACCCCCATGGCACCCAATGACAGCTCATCCACAGCCTCCCACATATCCATCACAGTCTGTGTCCGTAGCACTTCATACACATAAATCGCATTTATTATCGCTTGCTTTTGCCCTGCGTGAAAGTTTACATCTCTGGTGTCGCAGTGGCTCTCATCAAACCAGTATTTTAGCAGTTCTGCAGTGATAGAGGTCACTTTTTGCAGCATATCACCGCTCTCCCAAGCTGCATTTACTTCCTTTGTAAGTGTTTGTGCAAACTTCAGCGGTAAAGACCTTGTCCCGATGTTTTTATTAGTTCCCATGACTTAGCCCTCCTGTATCACAAATTTTCCACGCTCCTGAGGAGAGGGGTGGCTACGAAGTAGACGGGGTGTGGCTAATTCCCCTCCAAATTGGAGGGGTGGACGCTTGCGGACGGGGTGGTTTATATTCATTAGACCTCCTGTATCACTACGCTTTCAAAACCGAAGATATCCACAGCCTTTACGCATATTTTCCGAGTGTCTTTCTTCGCAGGCACTTCTAATACTGCAGTGATCTTTACTTGCAAATTTGTGTTGTTTATATTATCTCGGTAATCTTGCCACTTCGAGCAGAAAAGCTCACCATCAAAGTCTGGGTCTATGCTCCAGTATTCTATCAAAGCCAATGGGTTTGTTTTGATGATATTATCAAGCAGCTTCTTGTTCTTGTCGTCTATCGGCAGGGCATCTGGCGAAAGCAGGATATAGTTGTCAAGCGTGATAGTAAGTAGCTCATTTTCTTTATCATCCTTTATTTTCTCTTTTATTACAGGTTTCACAGTGAGGTATTGCAGACTGCTAAACCGCACATCGCCAGACTTCGCAAGCTTCTCATAAGTTGATTTTGACCGAAGCTTGTCCATCAAATCCGGAGGGATCACAAGCACCTCTAGGTTCTTGTCGGTTTTATGTATCTCCCGTATAGCATCAGCTATGTCAAAGGAAAAGTTCCAACCCAGCACAACCACTTTATTCCAACCTCCACCCAGTAGCGACTGCCTCAGTTCTATTGCCTTTTTTAATGTCGGTAAACCTGTGAGCTTATTCGGGCTATCCACATACACCAATGTGCGACCACCATGCATCCTGCCTATGTTTCGCAGCTCACTCTCCTCCGCTGAAAATGGCATAGCTCCATAAAGTCCCAAAACTATCTGAGCCAAATCGCCTATCTTTTTTATCTCTTTCTGCGTGGAGAATACTTCTTTTTGGTAGTCACCCACCGCCTGATAATAAAACGCTTTCGAGTCGTTATCCACCAAACGCTTTCGCATGATCATGATAGCTGGCTTGCCGATGTCAGTAGTTATCCACCGTCTTTTAAGCTTTTCGGCTACCGATGCTGTGGTGCCAGAACCTCCAAAGAAGTCGGCTATTATAGAGTTTTCATTGGATGAGGCTTTGATGATGCGTTCTAGCAGGGATTCTGGTTTTTGTGTACCGTATGACAGTCTTTCTTTTGCTGAAGGATGTAAGTATGAAATATCCCAAACATCGCCTGCTAACACTCCTCTTTCATCCCTATATATTTTATATCTTTCACCCCGTAAACTCTGCCATCTATAAAGACGTCCATCTACATCCTTTTGATATTTCTCTTTTACACCTTTTTCCTCATTTGCGGGTTTTACATAAACTTCATTAAATATCTTTTCTTTTTCAGTTTTTGCATACCAAAAAAGACTATCATGTAATCTTTGAAAATACTTTGAAGGAGCAGACCATCTTCTATAATGCCAGATAATTTCGTTTTGAAAATTTTCTTTCCCGAATATCTCGTCGAGCAGTATCTTTACATAGTGTCCTGCGTGCCAGTCCACATGCACATAGATTGAGCCTTTCTCGCTAAGTAGTTCTCGCATCAAATACAGTCGGGGATACAGCATTTTCAGATATGACACAGTGCCGTCCTGCCAGGTGTCGCTGTAAGCAAACTGCTCTATCACAGAGGGTTTTTGCTCCAGTTCACTGGACAGTAGCTTTATCTTTGTGCGGTAGTCTGCCTTGCTATCAAAGGGTGGGTCGATGTATATCAGGTCGATTTTGCCTGCATATCTTTGTAGTTTATCGCCAAGTAGTGCTTGCATCACCAGCAGGTTATCGCCGTAGATTAGTTGATTTTTCCAGGCATCTGGGTCGATGTCCTCTGCCTTGCTGGTGAAAGTTTCCGAGATTTTTGTAGCTTTTTGGGGTATCACAAGTTCGCAGGTCTGCAGGATCAACCGATGTGGGCTGAGCAACCTTTCTTTTATCTGTT
>WRIO01000061.1 GCA_009782695.1 Candidatus Cloacimonadota bacterium | reverse complement strand
TTTTATGTTAAGTATTGGATATGCATCTCGGCAAGTATATTCATTTTAGCAAACAAAACTTGTAGATATTCGTGTGAATAGCCAAAATGCTCATTCACGATAGTCCAACTGTTAGTGCTCTTGTTTTGAGCTAAGCATTCGTGTGATGACAGCACTGTAATGTATTTATCACCCTGCTTGGAAGGGAAAAACGGATAGATTCGACAATAAACAGGCCGAATATCGTTCGGCAGTGTGCAACCAGTATCTGACAAAAAGACACAAAAATCATTGACTGTCTTTAATTTAAAACGAATGTTTTGATAGTAAATAGAGTCAAAGATAGGATGAACAGCCTCCCTCATAGAAAGACGAAACTCATCTGGGACTGTATCTTTTATGATGAAATCAGCCTCTGTTATATTCATTTTTGTGGCTATATCCTTCACTTCAGGGTAAAAAATACCTATCTGCTCACTCAAATCAGCTGCTTTTCTCCCACAACAACCTCTGCCTATTTCGTGACATCTACTGCATATATTTTTCATTGTGTTATTATAGAAATTAAGTTTTAAGTTTTGGGTTACTAGCCACCATTAATGCTTATCAGTTTTTTCTCTCTTCAAATCTCGTCTATCTGTATCGTTATTAGTTTGCATATTTTCTAGCAGGCTTACTATCTTTTGCTAATCTCTGTTGCCTTGTTTCGGCTACATCATTTTCAAATTTTTCACCGATATTATTTAAGAACTTTATTTGCTCATCAAAAGTCATTTCTGCTAACATAAGAGATTGCTTTTCTCTTATTCTTTTCCAGTCATTTACAATTTTGTCATTTTTGCTAGGCATATTCATCTCCTTTTATTATTGTTAAAAATTGTTTCGGTGTAACTATTTCCACATTACCAAAGCCTTTGACTGCAGCTATTTTTTTTACACCATCTTTTGTTTTTTCTTTACTATATCATCAAAGTTCATTGAAATAAGGAAATCTGCACCGTGATACAAAGCAAAAGCTGTATGCCTCCTGTCATTCAATTTTTTTGGGCGATGTCAATAGACCAGCTTCATATAGTAAATTTGCTATATTCTCAATCTCTGCATCTAGTTTCAGATATATATAATTTATCTTTTCCAAATATGACTTTAATCTTGCGACCTTTACTTTATCAGGATTGTCCTCAACTTCAAACATTCCTACATTTGAGAAAAGCATTATAAAATCATCATTTGAAAGCATTGTGTGAATAGTACGCATATAAGCTTCTATCTCCGGATAATTAGGCTCATCCAAATACCCCCATGCACTTGGGTCAAAATATAGTAAATATTTGTAATCTTTCACAAGAGCATTAATTTATAACAGGGTATTTTTGTCAAGAGGAAATAAGATAGTTAGCATCATTTTTTATATTATGACACAATGGTTACCACAAATAGAATATCTCAAATTTAGTGTGGGAAGGGATTCCTTAATTATGGTATAAACTAGAAATTCTGTCCCTATTTTTTGATTTTATATTGACAAAATACCCTCAAATATTATAGTGGTATTTGATTATGACTATGAAATTTATAGTGAAGACTTATGGCTGTCAGATGAATGTAGCTGACAGTGAATTGATTATTTCTATTTTACAAAAAAGCGGTTTTTCTAGCACTGACAAGATAGAGGAAGCCGATATTATTATTTTTAACACCTGTTCCGTGCGTGAAAATGCAGAAAGCAGGGTGATAGGTCGTATATCGAATGAAGTATCTCGCAAAACAACAAATAAAGATTTACTCATCGGCATTGTCGGCTGTATGGCTCAGAGGCTTGGCGATGAGCTAAAAAAGATAAATAAAAAGATAGACTTTATTGTAGGGGTTGACCAATATTCTAAATTACCCGAAATCATAGAAGTAAGCAGGCAAAAAGTAGCGGTCGAGACGACATTTAACACCACAGAGATATACGAAAACCTGTTTCCTACACGGTCGAATAACCTAAATGCCTTTGTAACTATTATGCGGGGGTGCAATAACTTCTGCACATATTGCATAGTTCCATATACACGTGGTAGAGAAAGAAGCCGTTCTGTTACGGAGATTTACAACGAAATAGAACAGGCTGGTCGTGAAGGATTAAAGGATGTGACTCTGCTCGGGCAAAATGTGAACTCTTATTTATATATCGATTATCCCGAAAATATCTCTCAAAGAGCGTTAAATTCCTACAATTACCAGCTGGACGAAATGCCGATGGGGGAGAGGTATGACTTTGCCGATTTATTGCGTAAAGTAAACGAAATCAAAGATATCAAGAGGCTGCGATTTATCACTTCGCACCCCAAAGACTTATCCGATAAACTCATAAACACAATGGCAGAATGCGATAAAGTTTGCGAACATATACACTTGCCCTTGCAATCGGGGAATAATGAAGTTTTGCAGAAAATGAACAGAAACTATACTATCGACCATTATATGTCACTGATACACAAACTCCGCAGTGCTATGCCAAATATAGCTATCACTACGGATATAATTGCAGGTTTTCCAGGCGAGACAGAAGAACAATTCGACCAGACTTTACAGATAGTCCGTGCTGTGCAATTTGATTTTGCCTTTATGTTTAAATACTCCGAAAGAAGCGGAACAAAAGCCTGTGATTTTCCTGATACTGTTCCCGAAAAGGTTCGTTTAGAAAGGTTGCAACGCCTAATAGATTTACAAACAGAAATCACGACCTTAAAATACAAACAGAGAATTGGCAATATCGAAGAGGTTTATGTGGAGTGCCAAAGCAAAAGAGAAAGCAGAGAAATGAGCGGTAAAACAAGAGATTTTAAGATAACCGTGTTCGAGGGTGACGATAGTCTAATAGGTAAATTTGTAAATGTCAAAATCACCGATGCAGTCGGTTGGACACTAAAAGGGGAGATAGTGCAATGCGAAACCTAAATATCATCGTGGCAGTCGATAACAACTGGGCTATCGGAAGTGGGGGAGATCTGCAGATAAAAATCCCCGAAGATATGAAATATTTCAAAAGCAAAACTATAAATAATATAGTCATTATGGGGCGAAAGACCTTTGAATCTCTGCCAGGACAAAAGCCCCTCAAAGATAGGTTCAATATCGTGCTGTCCAATACAATGCACACATTTTACGAACTGATAGTCTGTAAAGATATCAACGAGGTCTTCAACTTAGTGTCTGTGAGTGATAAAGAAATCTTTGTGATAGGAGGCGAGCAGATATATAAGCTATTTTTACCCTATTGCCACAAAGCCTTTGTTACAAAGATTTACCATTCCTTTACGGCTGATAAGTTTTTCCCAAACCTCGACCAAATAAAAGAATGGAGTGTCACCTCTGAAAGTAATCTTTTCTATACCAAAGAGGGTATAGGGTATAGGTTTTTGGAGTATATGAAAGGGTAAGGTTTTGGACGATGTGCAATACCCCGCCAATTATTGTTGGTAACGGACGGGTCGCAATTCCCCTCCAATTTGGAGGGGTGGACGCTTTAGCGGACGGGGTGGTTAAAAAATTATAATCATACGAAGCACACTTTATCTTTTCCCCGCTCCTTTGGAGAGGGGTGGCAGGCGCTAGCCTGACGGGGTGTGGGGTTCTTTTCTGTCAGATAGACACCTTCTAAATTCCCCTCCACCACGAAGCGAAGCGTAGTAGCCTGTCATTGGAGGGGTGGACGCTTTAGCGGACGGGGTGGTTAAAAAATTATATTCATACGAAGCACACTTTATCTTTTCCCCGTCCAGCCGGGAAGGGGTGGCAGACGCTAGTCTGACGGGGCAGGTGATATTTCATCTGTGCGAAACTCTCCTTTTCAGTAGGGAAGGCAGGGGGCTGCCTTCCCTACTAAAAACCTGTAAAAAAATCATTGTTAATCCTTATTATTTGCTTAAAAATGGCCTCCAGAACATTAACTACTATACTGTTTCCTATCAATTTATGCAACTTTTCGATAGTGAGTAGCTTTTGTCCTTTTTTTGCTTCGATATTATTTTTGAGAAGAAAGTCATAATCTTTTTCATCAAAACCCATTAGTAAAAAGCATTCACGGGGTGTTAAGAATCTAAAACTAGCCTTTCCTAGTTTTTTACCTTTGTAGTTTATAACTCCCGAATTTGGGTGTCTATCTTGCTTTGTAGTGATGGTCTTGGTATATGTACACCCATCAAGCAATTTATCATTCTCTTCATAAATCTTTTGCCTTGATTTTGTGTTATTAGGATTACTAGCTTCAGCCTCATTTCTATATATTTGATTCGAATAATCAGTTCTGAGAAAATCCATTAGATTAAGTGGTAAATCTGTTTCCATCGATAAACCTTTCAAATGATGATTTAATATCTCTCTTTGTAGTCCATTCTCACACAGCACACTTATCATAAATGTTCGTTTCCTATGCTGAGGTATTCCAAATCTCAAGGCATCTAAAGTCCAAATACTGTTAACATAGCCGAGTTCTGTTAAATAGTTTTGCCATTCATCAAAATTTACTTTGTTTATTTTATATGTGATGTTCTTTACATTTTCCATTAACAAAAATTTGGGTAATTTTTTGTTAGTTTCTTTAAATTCGTTAAGAATGCGTTTAATTTCCCAAATCATATTAGATTGGTTTTTATGAATTTTATCGATACCAGTCATATATTTATGCCATGCCCCACAAGCAGATAGATTCTGACAGGGGAATGAATATGTTAGGATGTCTATATTATTAGGTAGTAAATCTGATGACACATTAGTTATACTACCGAGATTGTTATTTCTCTTGAATGCAAAAAGAATGCTGTCCAGTGCCTTTAATGAATAATAATTCAAAGAATGTGCAGAAGCTAACTTTTTCCCGTCAGAACTAACTCCCAAAGCCATTAGCTCTTCAATAATGTCTTTTTTACAGCGATTTGTAGCTGCTTTATCCTGCTGTCCATGATGAATTATATCATAAGCATAAACTGCGTTAATATCCCATTCCATAGTAGCAACTATCTCAAATTCTGCATTGATATTTTTTAGAGCTTGTCTTTGACTACCAATGCCACTAAAAGCTTCGACAACTTTAAGCATTTACATTTCCCAAAAAAATCATTCCTTAAACCCCTCATCTCTCACTTTTTTTAAAACTTGTAATATAACAGCACATTGCTTTTCGCTGGGAGCAGTACCCCTTTCGATATTCAGGGTTGTTTTTAGAATTGACCATTCTTTTGGATCAAGAAATGTTCTTTTATTTTGGGTGTCATAAATATTACCCACAAAATCTACAACCTTTTTCCAAAAATCAACACCATATTCAAGCACTTCCATTTGACTTTCAATTCCGTTCTGCATTTTTCTTGTTTTTAAACTTGCTTTTTCATCTGACTCAACATCAACAACATAGGATAGAATTTTTTCAAAGTCTTTAGGAAATGTAAAAGGTAGATTTTTGCATTTATCCCAACATTCTGCTTTTTTGCACCATTCAGTTACATTAATTATTGTTCTTTTGTCATCAGTAATAAAATAAAATACTTTTTCCGCAATACTTAATAAAACAGACTCTAACATAACATCCATTTTTTGGTTTTGCCATATTTTTTGTCTATCGAGAACCATTTGGGAGTATTGGTTTTTAATAAGATGATTTAATAATGCAATGGTATAGGTCATAATATTCGCTTTGTAACCTTGTTCATACCATTTTTCCTTCAAAATCTTCTTGTTTAAAAAATTATAAATAACCAATGTTGCTATTGTATTTTTAAAGTAAAGATCATTGAAACTACCTTCTCTATTTTTCCACTCATCTATAATTATACTTGCCCATTGGACAAAGTTCTTCTGTGCTCCTTTGCTTACAAAATGCGGTAAACCTCTCCATGTATTATCAATTTTGGCAAACATCGTTTTATCAAATTTTTGACTTTTTGGATTCACTAAAAGAAACTTTTTCTTTTCTGCTACAGAAAGCTTAGATTGTGCATTTTCATACTGTCCTCTAGCTCTTTCATAAAACCAATGAGTCTCATATTGTGCACCAGGAGAAGCAGGGGCAAATATTCTCCTCGATATTTTTTCCATACGAATGTTAAATTCATGATTTGAGAAGAAATCTGCTTCACTGACTTTATTTTGACTATTCGAAAATCTTGAAATCTTAGGAATTAAAACACCTGCTATTTCATTATCATTGACCACGGTCAATTTCATCTGAACAAAGATTCCTTCTAGTGAAGCTTTATCTTTGTGACGAGTGTTTGATAGTGATGCAGTTGTTTGACCACCATTTACTATTTGAAGGTTTTTAATAGATAATAGATGAGGTTGATTATGAATGTTTTCTAAGGAGACTTCTGATGCTGTTGCTGCTATCCCGTTGTTATATGCAAAAAACATATTCTTTTCATCGCCTAATATAGTGCTGCGGATAGTTTTATTTACATTGCCTCTTGCACTTAAGAATGCTCGAACATTTCCCTCAAGAAGCCTACTTCCGTACACATCATATATGTCTGCCAATATTGTCCCTGGTAATACACAGAGGTAACATTTACAATGATCTATATCTACGCTACTAGCTTCTAAACAAGGAATTCCGTTTTTAATAAAACTATCTAGATTGATCTCTATAGGTTCGTTTCCGGAACCTATATCTACTAACTTATGAAGCCTGTCAATATCCCAAATCTGATAATCACAAGGAATATCATTTATTAAGTTAGCTCCTATTGCTGTTATCTTTTCACTCATAACTTTATCTGTTAATATTATAAATATCAGTTTTCTTATCTCAGATTGTTTAGAATAAAACAAATCTACTAAATCATAAGTGTTAGTGCTTATTTCTACTTCAGCCCTCAGTTTTCCTGATATGCTTTCTGTTGCAAAAACAGTCAATCTATTATATAGAA
>WRIO01000060.1 GCA_009782695.1 Candidatus Cloacimonadota bacterium | reverse complement strand
GAAAGGCTGACGAGTAGGTTACAAAGTCAGAGAAAATTTCGGAGGTAGCTATGAAAAAGCTATATTTTATTTTGATTTTTGTGGCGGTGATAGCTGTATTGCCAGCCACTGATTTTACGGGTTACAACAGCATAAACAATATCTTTGATGCTTATGACGCCACTGTGACCGTGAAGTGTTACACACCCACAGACTCCATCATGGGCACTGGATTTTTTGTGTCAGAGGATTATATCGTGACAAATGCAGCTATCATCGGTAATCGTCGTAATGCCAAAGTGACGATACGCAACTATGATTACGATGCAGCTGTGGTCGCTGTTCACTATTATTTAGATTTTGCTCTTTTAAAAGTGGATGACTATGTAAGTTTTAGGTATCTGACCTTTACCCGTTATAACCCCGAAATGAGTGACATCCGTGGAACTATACTGCACCGCGAAGGTGAGATGGTCTCCCAAACTACAGGGGCTATATTGGTAAACAGTCCCGTTCGAGATAATGCTGCTTTGTTTCAAATAGACGCTGTGTTACCAGAGACTATAACCGGAGGACCTATCCTTGACCAAAAAAATCACTTGCTCGGCTTTATGGTTGGGAATAGTCTGACCAGAAGTATAGTCAATAATTCGCAGTTTATTCCAGGCGGCGTGCATCTGGCGGTTAAAACCGATTATATCATACCTATCATCCAGATTTATACACCTATTCAGATATATTATGAAATGCCCGATGGCGATATGTATGCCAGCACAGACCCTTCTCTAAACCTCACAAGCTCCACTAGTAGCTCCGGCAGCGGTTTAGACAGTAAAAGCGGAAGCAGTTTGGCTAGCTCTGGCTCGTCTTCTGCAAAATCAGACCCAAAAAGTCAAAGCAAATCCGAAAGTAACAATCAGATCATAGAAAACCAAAAAGAAGATGGAATACTAAAAAGCGACGACGAGACACCCCCACCACCCCCACAAAACGATAAATCAACCCTATCCACAGCCGAAAAAGCTCGCCTGGACAGAGCTGAAGCCGAAAGAGCCGAAAGAGAAAGAGCAGCAAGAGAAAGAATTCAAATAGAAAGAGATAAAAGATTGGTAGAAGAAAAAGCACGACTCGAAAAAGAAAAAGCTGATAGAGAAAAAGCAGAAAAAGAACGACAAAAAGCAGAAAAAGATAGATTAGACCGTGAAAGAGTAGAACGCGAACAAGCAGAAATAAACCAGATTAACCTAGAAAAAGCTCAAAGACTGCAGCTCGCAGAAGCCGAAAGAATTAGAAAAGAACAGGCTGCTGAAGTAGAAAGAGTGGAAAGAGAACGTTTACAACGTGAGCAAACAGCTGAAATAGAAAGGCTACAACGTGAACAAAATGCCGAGAAAGAAAGACTACAAAGAGAGCACCCAGCCGAACGAGAGAAAGCCCAACAAGAACAAACACCGAAAATAAATGAAACCCCGCTCGAACCAAACAATAGCAGAGGTAGTAGGGGAAACTAAAAAAAACAATATCACTTTGATAGATAGTCAATTCACATCTTTATATTGACAAAAAAGCCCCATTTTGAAAAAGTGCACATCTGGAGAAACTATGTGCAATAAGCTTGTTTTAGGTGATAATTTAGAAGTCATGAAGTCCATGCCCTCAGAAAGCGTGGACCTCATTTACCTGGACCCTCCATTTTTTTCAAATCGGAATTATGAAGTGATTTGGGGTGACAAGGGAGAAGTTCGTAGCTTCGAAGATAGGTGGGCTGGTGGCGTGGAAAACTATATCAAATGGCTAAAGGTTCGTGTGATAGAAATGCACAGGATATTAAAGTCAACAGGTAGCATTTATCTGCATTGTGACTGGCATGCAGATGCCTATATTCGTGTCATGATATTAGATGAGATCTTTGGCTATAAGAATTTTAAGAACATGATCATTTGGAAACGGAAAAACAGTGTCGGTCAGTCAAATGTAAAATCAAAGCAGTTCGGCTATAATATAGATACTATATATTTTTATGCAAAATCAAAGAAAAATACCTTTAACACACTTTTTACAGAAAGCAGAGAGAAATATATTGAGCAGTTTTTTACTCATCAAGAAGAGGATGGGCGAGTTTACCGCTTAGCTACTTTGACCTCACCATCTCCGAGGGCTAACTTAATGTATGAATATAAGGGTCACAAACCACCACCAAAAGGGTGGGCTATTTCTTTGGAGAAGATGAAAGAATGGGACGCTTCGGGTAAAATATTTATTCCAGATGATGTGAATAAACGAATCCAAAGGAAAATATATTTAGACGATGTTCAAGGACAACTAGTCCAGACTATCTGGGATGATATTAGTGTGATTTCTCCTTCTTCAAAGGAAAGAATAGGCTACCCGACTCAAAAGCCAGTAGCCCTTTTGGAGCGTATCATAAAGGCAAGTAGCAACGAAGGTGATATTGTCCTTGATCCATTCGTTGGTGGCGGAACGACTATCGTGGTAGCAGATGAATTAAATCGGCGCTGGATAGGTATCGACCAGTCAGTGCAGGCTATCAAGGTAAGCCAAATGAGATTTAATAAGGTGCGTGCTCCTTATGGCAACAGTGCTGTGAACTCATATACAGTGCAGCTCTATAAGTATGATATCGAAGACTTGCAGAGTAAAGACCCCTTTGAATTTGAGAGGTGGATAATAACTCAATTCGGTGGCGTGGCAAACGCAAAACAGCGGGGTGACAGCGGGATTGATGGTAAAACAGCTGATAATACACCGATACAGGTTAAGCAGTCCAAAAATATTGGTCGCAATGTGATAGATAATTTCCTTTCGGCTGTGAAGCGGAACGATAAACAACAATTTGAGCAGAATATAAAAGACAAAAAGCCCGTTGGGTTTATCATTGCTTTTTCTTTTAGCAAAGGTGCAGTGGAAGAGGTGGCAAGGCTTGAAAACAGCGATAAATTAGTCATCAAACTCGTGCGAGTAGATGAGATAATAGAAGTGGGAAATCGACCCAAGCTGACGATAGATTTCAGCGAAAAAGGGAAAAATACTGATGGCGATGTTACCATAGAAATCACTGCTACAGGCGATAGTAAGGCAGGTGTCGAGTTTTTTAGCTGGGACTTAAATTATGACGAAGGCACATTGTTCAAACCTGATATAATGCGCGATACAACTGGTAAGGTAGAGCGAGCCTTTGCCCCCGGCGAATATAATATCGCTTGCAAGGTGGTCGATGCTGACGGGCTGGAGAATGTCGAAATCGTCAAATTACGGGTAAATGGCTTTGTGCTGAGGGTGTAAAAATATGTGCAACAAGCTGATTTTAGGTGATAATTTAGAAGTCATGAAGTCTATGCCATTTGAAAGCGTGGACCTCATTTACCTGGACCCTCCATTTTTTTCAAATCGGAATTATGAAGTGATTTGGGGTGACAAGGGTGAGATTCGCAGCTTTGAAGACAGGTGGGCAGGGGGGATAGAGAATTATATTTTTTGGCTGAAAGAAAGGGTGCGACAGATGCACAGATTGCTAAAGCCAACCGGGAGTCTATACCTGCACTGTGACTGGCATGCAGATGCTTATATTCGGGTGCAAATTTTAGATGATATCTTCGGTGTGAAGAATTTTCTGAGTGCTATAGACTGGTGCTATGAAGATATCGGAGGAAAAGCAACTAACTACTTTAAAAGAAAAAAGGACACGATATTTTTCTACTCTAAAAGCAATTCTAAAAGAAGAGTCTTTAATTTACAATATAAACCCTTGTCAGAAAGCACTATGACCAGGTATGGAAGCTATTTTGATGAAAAGGGACAAATCACTTACCAGAAACTAAAAGAAGTGTCCCCAGGAGCTTTTGCCAAATTAAAAGGCATACCAGAAGATTTAAACAAAGTATGGTTAGATAAAACAAAAGGACAACCGCTCGGCGACTGGTGGATAGATATTACAGCTATCCGAAAGGGGTTTACAGAAGCTATCGGTTACCCGACTCAAAAACCAGAAGCATTACTAGAAAGGATAATAAAAGCCTCTTCAAATGAAGGCGATGTGGTGCTGGACCCGTTCGTTGGTGGCGGAACGACCATAGTGGTAGCTGATGCTCTAAATCGTAAATGGATAGGGATAGACCAGTCTGTTCAAGCGGTTAAAGTCAGTGAAATGCGTTTTTTAAAGGTTCGCAGTGCGTATGGAAACAGCATAGTCAATTCCTATATTTTAAAGCTTCATAAATATGATATAGATGACCTGACAGGCATGAATGCCTTTGAATTTGAGAGGTGGATTATCACCCAGTTTGATGGAGAAGCAAATATAAAGCAACGGAGTGACGGCGGGATAGATGGTAAAACAAAAGACAACACTCCTATTCAAGTCAAACAGAGCAAAAACATCGGACGCAATGTAATAGATAATTTCAAATCAGCTACCTCCAGAGCAGATAAACAATTATTCGAGAAAAACATCAAAGAAGGGAAACCTGTTGGGTATATCATAGCTTTTTCATTTTCAAAAGGTGCTGTGGAAGAGGTGGCACGGTTGCGAAACACAGAAAACATCATCATCAAACTCGTGCGTGTAGATGAGATCATCGAAGTCTCAAATAAACCTAAGTTGGTGCTGGATTTTACAGAAAAAGGACGAGATACAAATAGTGATGTGGTCGTCCAAATATCAGCAAGTGCAAAAAGCGACGCGGGTATAGAGTTTTACAGCTGGGATTTTAGCTATAATGAAGAGGGTGGGTTTAATGCAGAACTGATGCTTGAGCCAACCGGTAAGATAGAGCGAGCCTTTGCCCCTGGCGAATATCATATAGCCTGCAAGGTAGTCGATGCTGACGGGCTGGAAAACATCGAAATAGTAAAATTACGGGTAAATGGCTTTGTGCTGAGGGTGTAAACGGTTACCCTTTTCCATTCTTAGCCTTTAATATATCCTCATAGTCAGTATAGTTAAATCCTTTTCGATACAGGGCAGTAGCTATCTTTTCAAATCTTTTTTGAGGGGGCTGGTCAGCATATCTTTCTATCAGTTTATCTATCAATTCAGTGATGATTTCCCGCTGTGTTTCTGGTTTTATCAGGTTGGCGATCACTTTGTTTATGATCTCTGGTTTCACCCTTTTTTGCTGTAATTTATGCTTTATTTCGCGAGAGCTACGCCCTGCTAAAATAGAATCTTGGGTGTAAAGCTCTGCATATCGTTCATCGGATACCCATTTGTGCTTTATAGCTTCGGAGACAGTAGCTTCGATGATAGGTTGTGGGATACTGCATTTTTTCAGGAACATCATGCAGTCATAGACTGTGTGCTCCATTTTTGCTAGGTAATCAAGCAGGAGCTCGATAGCTTTTTTGCTGACCCATTCACCGATAACCTTTTTCCAGACGTAGAAACTTTTTATCTCCTTCTCTGTCAGCTCGCTTTGCAAAAAATACTCGTCAGGGATGAGCATTTGAGGTATCTGCCCCAAATACTCATCGTCTGCGTATACTTTGTAATATTTCTTTTTATTCTTGGCCGGCGTCAGTGTCAGCTTCATCTGCTTGGGTGTCAAATTCGGTGGAAACCAGCAGTGCTTTCACCTTTTCCAGCACGCCGTCATAAATATCTTTGTTCTCCAAGATAAAGGCTTTGGCTTTCTCTGCTCCTTGACCTATTTTCTTGCCACCATAAGCGAACCACGAGCCTGATTTCTCTATAATGTCTTTTTTAACAGCTAAATCGAGTAAAATGTCTATTTTAGAGATTCCCTTGCCATAAATGATAGGAAATTCCACCGTTTTAAAGGGTGGTGCAAACTTGTTTTTAACCACTTTTACGCGGGTGTTCGCCCCTATTACTTGGATAGAATCGGTTGTCTCTTTGATAGATGCGCCTTGCCGAACCTCGAGTCGCACAGATGAGTAAAACTTTAGCGCCACACCACCGGTGGTTGTCTCCGGGTTCATATACGGCATAGAGCCGATTTTCATGCGTATCTGATTTATAAAAATCACAGCTGTGTTTGACTTACTAACTATACCCGTTAGCTTCCGCAACGCCTGCGACATCAGTCTCGCCTGCAAGCCCACATGCGTGTCCCCCATGCTACCTTCTATCTCGGCGCGAGGCACGAGGGCTGCCACAGAGTCTATGATGATCAGATCTAAGGCATTACTACGGATAAGGGTCTCCACTATCTCCAGTGCTTGCTCGCCTCCGTCCGGTTGGGACAAAAGCAAACTGTTTGTGTCCACGCCAAGTTTTTTCGCATATATCGGGTCCAGGGCATGCTCTGCGTCTATAAAAGCGACCACTCCGTCCATTTTCTGACATTCTGCTGCTATGTGCAACGTAAGTGTGGTCTTGCCGGAGGCTTCAGCGCCGTAAATTTCTGTGATCCTGCCTTTTGGTATGCCGCCTATGCCGAGTGCGATATCCAGATTAAAAGCACCTGTTGGGATAGCTTCTGTCTGCGTTTGCGGTCGGTCGCCGAGCCGCATCAATGCACCTGTTCCATATTTTTTTTCTAATTGTTTCATAGCCGTTTCCAGCGCTGCTTCTTTTCCTTTTTCAGCCAAAATAGCCTCCTTGTAGATTATGTCTTGTGTAGTTTTTTTACGTCATTCACCTTTGCAACCTTTTTAAACCCTCTTTTTTTGTCAAGCTAAAATAGTTTAAAAAACCTTCATACTCGATGAGTATTTTCTTTACGCGCAGGATACTGCTCTTTATCCCTACAGGAAAGGGTGGTGTGCTGCGGACTTAATCAAATTAGGAATTAAGAGTTAGGAATTAGGAATGGTTTGGTGTCCTGCGGACTTAATCAAATTATAAATTATAAATGGCTTGGTGTCCTGCAGACGGATATTTAATATTTCACATCATACACATTCTGCGGAGCAGACATATCATTCACATCTACCTTAACCACCCCGTCCGCTAGC
>WRIO01000059.1 GCA_009782695.1 Candidatus Cloacimonadota bacterium | reverse complement strand
TATTTGCCATTTTCAAAGAAAGCAGAAGATGCTGGGTCCATAGTAATGGCGACATCTTTACCCGGCTTGTAACCTGCTGCTTTTATCGCTTCCACTATTACTTGCAAAGGCTCTTCGTTGTTCTTTAGATTTGGAGCAAAACCGCCTTCATCACCCACACCTGTGGCATGACCGGCTTTGTTTAATATCTTTTTCAGAGCGTGGAAAATTTCTGTGTTCATCTGGATAGCTTTGCTAAAGGTCTTTGCCCCTATCGGCGCTATCATATACTCTTGAAAATCCACGTTGTTGTCTGCATGCACACCACCGTTTATGATGTTGCTCATAGGCACGGGTAATACATGCGCCCAAGTGCCTCCAAGATACCTATAAAGTGGCATTTCCAGCTCATCTGCTGCGGCTCTGGCTACTGCCATAGACACGCCCAAAATCGCATTCGCACCGAGCTTTGCTTTGTTTGGTGTGCCGTCTAAGGCTAGCATGATGTTGTCGATTTCTAGCTGATCGGTTACATCTAAACCGACTAACTTTTCTGCTATGATTTCGTTCACGTTTTTAACGGCTTTTAGCACACCTTTTCCCCCGAAAAGCTTTGCATTTCCGTCGCGTAATTCTACTGCTTCATATTCTCCGGTGCTGGCTCCACTTGGCACAGCTGCTCTTCCGAGTATTCCAGATTCCAATATGACATCTACTTCCACTGTCGGGTTTCCCCTGCTATCGAGTATTTGCCGAGCAAATACATCCATAATAATTGACATATAATTCTCCTATTTTATGTTTTGTGGTTGTTTTTTATTTTATTATACCGTAGGGAACGATGCCTAGGAACATCGTTCCGTCAAGTATAAATATTATTCATTATTCTGTAGAAATGGAGAGCGGGACGCTCTCCGCTACAAAATTCATCCGTCCGCAGGACTCTATTTAATTCCCATCCAATTTGGAGGAGTGTCAACTTGCTGACGGGGTGGTTTGACAATACTCATCCGTCCGCAGGACACCACTATTTATAATTTATAATTTTTAATTTATAATTTATAATTTGACTTAACCACCCCGTCCGCTCCGCGTCCACCCCTCCAAAATTGGAGGGGAATACTCATCCGTCCGCAGGACACTACTATTTATAATTTATAATTTTTAATTTATAATTTATTTAAAAATCTCTTTCAGCGTTTTCACCGACCCGAGCAATGCAGAGGACTCATAAGGTAGCACCACAGTCTTGTCACCCTTTTGGGTCAGCTCGGAAAAGGCTGCTATATATTTTAGGGCTATCTGATATTCTGCTGGGTCCATCTTTGTCTCTCGCAGGGCAGATTGTATCTTTCGGATAGCTTCTGCTTCTGCTTCTGCAACCAGCAGCTTTGATTGTGCCTCACCTTCCGCTCTGGTGATTTGTGCGTTGCGATAGCCTTCTGCTTCCAAAATATCTGACTGCTTTGTCCCTTCTGCTTCCAATATTTTCGCTCTTTTGTCGCGTTCTGCTCTCATCTGCTTTTCCATAGCGACGCGTATCTCGTTTGGAGGAGTGATATCTTGCAGTTCGACCCGGTTTACCTTCACGCCCCATTTTTCGGTAGCGTCATCCAGGATATCTTGTAATCTGCTGTTGATTTTGTCGCGCGAGGTCAAGGTCTTGTCGAGTTCCAGCTCTCCCACGACATTACGGAGTGAGGTTTGGGTCAGTTTTTCGATAGCTTCGGGCAGATTATGTATCTCATAAACAGCTTTAAAGGCGTCAGTTACTTGGAAATAAATCACAGCATTTATCTCGATATTTACATTGTCTGCGGTGATGACCTTTTGGCTGGGAAAATCATAAACAGTCTCGCGCAGGTCCATGCGTATCGCTGTGGTCGTCTGCACGTATTTATTCCCTTTGTAGTCTTGTTTATTAAAGCGCCAGCTAAACTCGCGGCACTTATCGAGTATGGGTATCACTATATGCAGACCGCTATTACAAACCTTGTGAAAACGCCCGAGGCGCTCCACGATAATGACTTCTGCTTGTCGCACCACGATGATACCTTTTGCCACAGTGATTATGACGAAAAAGGCGATGATGATGAGTAATACGAGCATTATTCCTCCTTATTTTGTGGCACGACTATCACTTTATTGCCGTCTATAGCCACTACTTTTATGATACTTCCTATCGGAATTGTTTCTTCTTCTGCGCTTGCGGTCGCCCGCCATTCCTCGCTTTCTACCTTTACTGCGCCGACTTTTTGAGGAGTGATTTCTTTGGTTACGGTGCCTTTTTTACCGACTAAAGCATAGACATTGCTCTCCACTCTGTCCTTGCGAAAAACGGCTTTGGCAAATCTTTTCATGAAAAAAAAGGTGATGGAGGTGGCTATAGCGAACACGATAAGCTGCACATATACGCCAAATGGGAAAAAACCGGCGACGATAGCGCCAACGCCTAAGGAAAAAAAGAAAAAAGCAGGTGAAAACACCTCTAAAATCATACAGATAACGCCTAACGCTATCCAAATATACCATTCCATATCTACTCCTTCTAAAAAATGGTCTTTGACCTATATAACTACGCTTCTCATTTTTGTTACAATATTTATTTAGGAATGACGAAATAAAAAGCTGTCAAAAGATTAAATATCCCTGACAATTATTTATGACAGAGAAAAGGCAAATCTGCTCAAAAAAAGGAATGCTTAATGTATTGAAATATAATACTTTAAGACTATCGAAAACAATTGGCACAGTTTTTGCTCATATATAGCTTATAAAAAGCGAATAAGAGGTGAAAATGTCAAAAAAAATTAAAAAGGGGAAAAAAATAGTCTTAGGGTTTGTCATCGCTATAACCATAATGACTACTATTGCCGCACTTACGCATATCCCCATCAGGACAACGAATGATTTTACTCAAAGGGGTAATGAGTTCTTTAAAAAAGGTGATTTTGAAGCAGCGATTACTGATTTTGACCACGCTATCAAGATCGACCCACTCAATGCGGTGGCGCACTTCCTCAGAGGTAATACATATCATGAGAAGGGTGAATATGACAAAGCGATAGAGGACTACTGTGAAGCTATCAAGTTGGAGCTAACTTATGCAAACATATACAACTACAGAGGGCTAGCATATATTGAAAACGGCGATTATGAAAAAGCTATAGCTGACTTCTCGCAAGCCATAAAGGCAAACCCAAATCGTGTTTATAGTTCCACCGAAAAAGATAAGAAAAAGGGTGCTAGTGACAAAGCAATATTAGATAGTCACTTCGCCACGAGGAAAGACATAAACAATACCAGTGCCTACTTCAACAGAGCAAATGCTTATAGCAAAAAGGGTGACTATGACAAAGCTATAGCCGAATATACACAAGTCATAAAGATAAACCCGAACTATTTTGCAGCTTACATAAACAGAGGACTTGCTTTTGATAAAAAGGGTGACTATGACAAAGCTGTAGCTGACTTTATACTTGCTCTAAGGATAGACCCAAACAATCAAACTGCGAAAGCCAGTTTAGAGATGGCAAAGATAGGCAGAGGATACTGATAGTAAATTAGAAATTAGAAATTAGAAATATGGTGCACTTCGTGCAGCCGGTGGCCGCTTCGCGTCGTTGAGAGTTGAGATAAACACATCCTTCACATCGTGCGGTGCACACCACTATTAGTAACTCACAACGAAGTTGTGTTGTCACTTGTAACTAGTAACTCCTGCGGAGCAGGTATATCCGTGCGGTGCACACCACTATTAGTAACTCACAACGAAGTTGTGTCGTCACTTGTAATTAGTAACTCCAACGAAGTTGGACTAGCACACCACATTTCTAATTTCTAATTTCTAATTTCTACCCGATACTCACTCGCCAATGATTTTCACGAGCACTCGTTTGTCTCTTTTGCCGTCAAATTCTCCGTAGAATATCTGTTCCCAAGGTCCGAAGTCTAGCTTGCCTTTTGTGATAGCGACCACCACTTCGCGTCCCATCACTGTGCGTTTTAGGTGGGCGTCGGCGTTGTCTTCGTAGCCATTGTGTTGGTATTGGCTATGGGGTTTTTCTGGGGCGAGCTTTTCTAACCAGACTTCCATATCGTTGTGCAATCCGCTTTCGTTGTCGTTTATAAATACACTAGCTGTGATATGCATAGCGTTTACGAGGCAGAGACCTTCGGCTATACCGCTTTCGGTTAGCGCCTTTTCTATTTGTGGGGTGATATTTACAAATCCTCTGCGGGTATTTAGGTGGAAGGTCAGTTCTTTTCGGAATGATTTCATAGCTTTACTTTCTTATATTCTTCGAGTCCGGTGGTAAATATGTGCATAGCTTTTGTCAGGTCTTCGGTGTTTAAGATATAGGCTATACGCAGCTCATTTCTACCTAAACCGGGGGTGGCGTAGAAGCCTTCTGCGGGTGCCATGATGATAGTTTCGTTGTTTACTCGGTAGTTTTCTAGCAACCATATGATAAAGTCTTCTGCATTTTCGATGGGCAGCTTGGCTATGATATAAAAAGCTCCGCGTGGCTTTACGCACACCAGACCTTCTACCTTCGTTAGGGCGTCATAAACCAGATTTCGCCTTTTGTCGTATTCTGCCAGAACATCTGCTATATAGCTGTCCGGCAAGCCGATACAGGCTGCGATAGCCATTTGGTCGATAGTGGGGGCGCAGAGACGTGCTTGGGCAAATTTTAGGGTTGCTGCCATCAGTTCTTTGTTCCGTGACACTATGCAACCGACCCTTGCCCCGCAAGCACTGTAACGCTTTGACACGCTGTCGCAAAGGATAGCAAGCTCTTCGCAGCCCTTTAGCTCCAGCACGCTGGTGACTTTCTCGCCTTCATAGACAAATTCACGATAGACCTCGTCTGATATCAGATATAGGTGGTGCTTTTTGCAGACTTCGGCAAGCATCTCCATTTCTGCTCGCGTATAGACTGTGCCGGTGGGGTTGCCGGGGTTACAGATAAGTATCGCTCTGGTTTTTCTGGTGATATGCTTTTCTATCACTTCGCGAGTGGGGAGGGCAAATCCTGTCTCTGCGTAGGTAGTTATCGGTCGCAGGCGCACATCTGCCATAGTGGCGAAGCCGTTGTAGTTCGTGTAAAAAGGCTCAAAGACCAGTATCTCTTCGCCTTGGTTACAGGTGACGGTCATAGCAAAGACCAGAGCCTCTGACCCGCCAGTGGTGCCGATAATATCGTTCTCATTTATAAATATATTTAGGTGCTGAAAATAATGCACCAACGCCTCTCGATAGATATCCAGCCCCTGCGAGGGACCATAAGCCACTATCTTTTCCTGTAAATTTCTAAACACATCCAGCATAATCTCTGGTGTCTCTATATCAGGCTGACCTATGTTTAGCGAGTATATTTTGACACCCTTGTCCCGTGCCTTTACAGCGTAAGGGTATAGCTTCCTAATAGGTGACTCCTGCACTTCAATAGCTCTTTTTGATAAATTCATCTCTAACTCCTGTTAAAATATCGTGTTACGAATAGATTTTTCCAAACGCACGTTTCTATTTTATAGCTTTTCTGTCAAGGAAAATATAAAAAAGGTCACTTTCAGGAGGTAGAGTATATCTATTTATTCCGGTTTTTTTTATCTTTTTTATACCCAAGTAAGCAAAGTGTCATTTTTGTCAAACTCCCATTTTTTAGAATATTCAAAACTACTTGGTGCCAAGCAAATCAAAGTAAAAAAAGGTAAAAACCAAAAAGGAAGAAAAAAAATGAAAGTAAGATTCTACAAGAACATCAAAACAATGTCAGGTCGTGACAAGCCAGCAAATCTGGTTTTCCTATCTATGAAAAACCATAGTGTCTGTGTGGTTCGCGAGTATGTAAAGCCACGCAACACTGAGCACAATCATGTCATGGGTGCTAGGATGAAAGTGGTAGCAAGCCTCTGGAAGCATATATCTATCGATTTTATAAGAGATTTAAAAGTATATGCTGCCTCATATAATAGCCAGCATTTAGCAGAGGACAAACTGCCTCTATTTGCCTATCAAGTCTTTTCTATGGCTGTGCTAAAAACCGCTATCCCACTATCGAACATTTCTGTGCTAGCAGCCACTTTCGGAGACACTTTAACAGAATGGATAGACGCTGGTTTCCTGCCTAAAATCACTACTAGCTACAGCTTCTCTGCATCAGTAGAATAGCACGCACCCGAAAATCTGGCCAGGTTTATACGAGACAAGGTGTATCGCCTTGTCTCGTTTTTTTTTACCTACCTATCACTATCTGTTTTTGCTGGTCCATCACTACAGTTCCCCTGGCGGTTTGGACCTTTATATACAGTGGATACACGCCCGGCAAAACGTTTTTTCTATGGCTATCTTTACCATCCCAAATAAACGCATACTCGCCAGGAATAGTCGCTTTGTCAGCAAGCCGAATGACCTCTCGCCCCTTTAAATCAAAGATGATCACATCTGCTATCACTTGCTGGTGCTGGACGCTGACCTTTATAAAGCAATGCTCGTTTTTGTAGGGTGAAAATGGGCTATTTTCGATAGAGAGCACGGAAGTGGTTGGCACCACATTCATTTGCACAGAATTTTTTTTGCCCGGAGTAGCTGTGGTCAGGCAAGCTGTCCAGTTTTGGTCGGTAGGCAGTAAAAAGGGAGATATCCTTTCAGCCGAGATAGCTTTTAGGGGAGAAAACTGCTGTTTGTAATCAAAATTTTCATAAATATTATCATCATAATCCAGTAAAGACAACGTAATTCCAACGTTTAGAAGCGTTCTCAGACCCTCAAATATAGGCACTTCTGGGGGGACAGCAAAGTTTTCACGGATAAAAAGGCTATCTCGGTTGTTTGTGGTGAGTAGTGCAAATTCGCTTTCAAAAAAAGGGATATGGATAGAGTCTGAACGGGTGAAAAACTTTAATCCTTTGCCGGGCATTTGCTCTCTGGTTTTGATAAATTCTATCCAGATAGGCTCTCCTGAGG
>WRIO01000058.1 GCA_009782695.1 Candidatus Cloacimonadota bacterium | reverse complement strand
CTACATATTTCTCTTGACAAAAAAACCATATAAATAAATAATGGCGTTAAATATTATTAGGGGATGATATTTAATATAAAGTAGAAAAAAGCAGATAAGATTATAGCTATTTTATGATTAACTGAAAATCGTCCTGTGCCTATCAAATATTATAGTGCCTCTTCATACCAGCAGACTTGTCTCTCCTTTTGAAGTGTAATCATAAGCAAATCTTGTCATTCTATGAGCAAAAGAAAGGAGAACAATATGTTCAAGAAATTAAAAATAGGTGTAAAGTTAGGGATCAGTTTCGGAGTGATATTGGTATTACTGGTCATTATCACTTTACTAGCCACGAGTGATTTGGTGACAGTGAATGAGCAGATAGACCATTTTGCCCATTTTAAAGTGTTGAAAATCGAGCACATGAACAACGGCTTGGATGCCATCAACGAGAACTCTATCTTGTTTTACCAAGCTCTGAGCAGCAGTGACCATAGTGTCATCAGCGAAAGAAGGAATCAGGTGCGAGAGAATACTACCGAAGCTGGAAAGGCTATCAATGCGTATTCCGAAATGGCGAAAGACCCTCGCACTCGCTCGAACCCCGAGCAGCAAAAGCGATTAGCAGTCTTTACCACTGTAAGAGGAGAGTATCTGACTGTGATGAACCGTGCTCATCAGGCGGTCGATGTGGGTTTAGAGACAGGTGATTACACAGCGTTTGCGGTTTTATTGGAGACCGATTTTTATGATGTCTCGAGCAGCTACATACGGATATTAAAAGAGCTGATTTACAATGAACAAATAGATATGCGTCAAGAGGCAGGTGAGATGGATAGCTCGATGCGTCATAGCATAACATTGGTGGTGACTGTGTCCGTGATAGCTATCATTTTGGGGTTGCTTTTAGCTGTGCTGATTACCCGTTCCATCACAGGACCTATCCAAAAATGTTTGGTCGCAACCCAGTCTATCTCACAAGGGGATTTAGAAGTCAATCTGGATATGGATGCCAGAGACGAGATAGGTATGCTCTCGCGTGATATGAACCTGATGATAAATAGTATCCAAAACCTGTATGATGATATAAAAGATGTCGCAAATAAAGCTATAGAAGGCGAGCTAGAAGCGCGGGCTAGCAGCGAAAAGCACAAAGGCAAATACAGTGATATTATCACCAAATTCAATGGCACTTTAGATGCAGTAACTATACCTATGAATGAAGCTATGAGCGTGATGGATCAGGTGGCAAACAAAGACTTAACCGCTAGAATCACAGGTGACTACAAAGGCGATATGAAAAAGTTTGGGGAAAATATAAACAAAGCGGTTTCTAACCTTGATGAGTCGCTAGTGTTAGTAGATATGGCTGTAGACCAGATATCCGCCTCTTCGAATGAAATCACCACTGGGTCGCAGTCTTTGGCAGAAGCTACTAGCGAGCAAGCCTCGTCTTTGGAAGAAATATCAGCCTCTCTCGCTGAGATAAACTCCCTCACGAATGGCAATGCTGATAATGCAAAGTCTGGTCTACGTTTGGCAGATTTAGCTGTGGTGGCAGTCGATACCAGCAACATGGCTATGGACAAGATGAACCTCGCTATGGAAGCTATCCAAAAATCAAGTGAAGAGACGAGCAAAATCATAAAAACAATAGACGAAATAGCCTTCCAAACAAACTTGCTTGCGCTCAATGCTGCTGTCGAAGCAGCCCACGCTGGCGATGCTGGTAAGGGATTTGCTGTGGTGGCAGAAGAAGTAAAGAATCTTGCACTACGTTCAGCAGCCGCTGCAAAGGATACAAATAGCTTGATAGAAGAGTCAACCAAAAACACCAATGTTGGTTCAAACATAGTTCAACAGGTGTCAGATTCTTTTGAACAAATGAAAGAACAGTTCAATAAAGTAAAGACTATCGTAAACGAGATATCAGCCTCCAGCGACGAGCAGGCAAATGGTGTAAATCAAATCTCCACAGGTGTGCATGAAATGAATAGGGTTACCCAACAGAATGCGGCAAATGCAGAAGAGTCAGCTAGCGCTGCCTCTGAGCTGAGCTCGCAAGCAACAGAGCTAAAAAAAATGGTCAGCAACTTTGTGGTTTCACGCACAGATATGGGTGTCCCGCTGTTACAATTCGACGATAGGAGACATATAGATACAACATTTTAAGAGAAAGTAGGGAACGATGTTCGCTTCGCTAGGCATCGTTCCCTACTGTATTGTCAGCGGAAGGCTTAGGTAATCCTTCCCTACGGTATTGTCAGCGGAAGGCTTAGGTAATCCTTCCCTACGATTGGATGGGAATTGCACATCGTCCGCAACCTCTTGCCGTCATTCAGAGCGAAGCGAAGAATCCAGGATATTATATCGTGCGCAGGACACCAAGCTATTTATAATTTATAATTTGACGAAGTCCGCAGGACACCACTATTTATAATTTATAATTTCTAATTTACTCAGCGTTCCACCTTGTTTCGGCTTGGAGCAGTGCTTCGGAAGGTGAAAGGTTTTGCAAGAACACTTTTTCTAGGACATTCTCTTCCATATATCGACGAAACTCGAACCATTTGGGTATTTGTGGCTCTATATCGGCATTTTCGAGCTGTTTGTAGATCCCCAGCAGACCGGGTTGTTCTTGCAATTTCTCCTGCAAGATTGGCAGCTCGATAGCACTCCTGCGGATAGGCATATAATAGGTGTTGGCAGAGAATTTCGCAGTTTGTTCGGGTAGAGAGAACCATTTCACAAATTCCCAAGCAGCCTTGCTACGAGCGGTGTCTTTTTTGTCAAAGATAGCTATATTTGTCCCTGATATGATATTTCTGTCGGTTTTGTAGATAGGCACAGGGGCGATACCCATATTAAAGTTTACTTCTGCTGTCTGCATCCAGATATAAGATGTGCTAGAACCCTCGACAAATGCTATGTTTTCTGCTAAAAAATGGTTTTGTGCCTCGAAGCTCGGAGATAGGTAAGCTGATTTGTCCTCGTGAAGGAGCTTTAGAAAGAATTCCAGGGCTTCTATACCTGCTTCGGTATTAAAAGCTGGTGTGGTCTGGTCAGGGTTCAAGATATCCCCTCCAGCTTGTAAAAGCAGGTTCTCAAACCGCCACATATCTGTATTAAACGATGTTCCACATTGGTCTATTTTACCTGTGCCTTTTCTGTCGGTGGTGAAAAGTTTGCAAAGCTCTATAAATTCTTGCCAGGTGACCGGTGGTGCTTCATGGTCGAGCCCATTACGGTAAAAAATATCTTTGTTGTAATACATCACGCGCACAGATTTGTTGAAGGGGAATGAATATATCTTACCGTCAAAGGTGTTGCTCTTTATAAAAACAGGGAAAATATCGGCTAAATCTGCTTTAAAAGCAGGGTCATCATCTATAAACTGGTCGAGCTGGACTATAGCCTGCCCATTTATCAGGTTTGCTGTCCAGCTTTCATAAACCTGCGCTAAATCTGGCTGATTATTCGCTTGGATAGATGCCATTATTTTCTGGGATAAAGCCTGATAATTTCCCATAGAAATAGCTTTTACTCTAATGTCAGGGTGCTCATGATTGAAGTCCTCGACCATTCTATTTAGCGTGTCACCGGGAGGACCGCCCAAGGCGTGCCAAAACACTATTTCAGTGCTGTGGCGAGTTCCACAGGTGATGAGAAATAGACAGCAAACTAATGAACATAAAAAAATACTATTAATCTTTAACATTTTTGCATACCTGATTTTTCTCCTGCTACCCCTTACCACCCATTTAATTTAACCACCCCGTCCGCTCCGCGTCCACCCCTCCAGATTGGAGGGGAATTGTCGGTGTCCTTCGGACGGATGTGGAGAGCCGGAGGCTCTCCGCTACTATGCTGACGGGAAAGGCTTTTCAAGTGATGATTGTTTCTGGCACAGAGTGGCATATCCCATTCAGTTTGCGGATAAATTCTTTTGTGTCACGAACTGTCTGGCAGTTTACTAGCTCTTCTAAATAGACCTCGCCCTTTTTAGCATCGATGCCTCGGATATGCTTTTTGAGGCTGAGGCTATGCTCTATCCCCACACTAAACTCATCGACCCCTGCATTTAGCAGAAAAGCTGAGAACTCTTGGTCAGCTGCAAGTTCACCGCAGATAGCCACTGGTATGTGGTTCTTTTTCGCGCTATTTACCGTGGTGAGTACCAGATGTAAAAATGCTGGATTATAAGGGACATAGGCATAAGCTACAGTCGGGTTGTTTCTATCCGCTGCTATGGTGTATTGCAGTAGATCATTTGTCCCTATGCTAAAAAAGTCAGAGTGCTTGGCAAGGGCTCCCGAGCAGATAGCTGCCGAAGGTATCTCTATCATTGTCCCCACCGGCAGTTCTTCATTAAAATGTATACCCTTTGTTCGCAGCTCTTTTCTGCACTCATTGAAGCAACCTTTGGCGTCCAAAAATTCCTCTACAGTAGCTATCATAGGGAACATCACTCGGATATTTCCAAAAGCAGAAGCCCGGAGTATAGCCCGTAGCTGTGTCTTAAAAATAGATTTATTTTTCAGTGAGAATCGTATGCCACGACACCCCAAATAAGGGTTTGCTTCCTTTATGGGTGTATACCAGCAGCCTATCTTGTCTCCACCGACATCGATGGTTCTGATGACTATGGGTTTGCCTGCTAGCTTCTGGGCAAGCTCCTTGTATTCTATGAACTGTTCCTCTTCTGTTGGTAAGCTTTCTCTGTTCATATAAAAAAATTCTGTGCGAAAAAGTCCTATACCATCAGATTTTAGGTCTATAACTGTATCTATCTCGTGGGGTAGCTCGATATTATTAAAAATCTTTATATCTTGTGCGTCTGCTGAGGAAGTTGGCAGTTCTTTTATAGAGCTTAATGCAATATTTGCTTTATTTATTTTTATTTGTAAATCATGATAATGTTTCTGGGTGGTAGGGGTCGGATTGCAAAACACCACACCTTTTTTTGCGTCTAATATCAGAGAGTCATGGTTGTGTATTTTGTGGGAAAACTGCACTCCTGTGACGATAGGTATGCCATAAGCGCGGGCTATGATCACACTGTGTGAAGTCTTTGTCCCTTTTGACAAAACGATGCCTGCCACCTTTTTGTTGTGTAGCACAGACACCTGTGAAGGCGGTAAATCTTGCATCACAAAGATGCTGTTTGGGGCTATCTTTGGTGAGATAGTATAGTCGATTTTTTGCAAGCGCATTAGTAATCTTTTCGCTACATCTGCGTAATCGGATGCTCTGTCGGCAAATAATTCCTTCTCGAGCTGTTGAAATCTATTTATAGTTTTGGTGAAGTGCATATCGACAGCTTGCACTACATTTCTTTTCTCTTCTGTGATAAGTCTATTTATTTCTGCGTGAAAATCAGGGTCAAGCAGTATCATGGAATGAGTTTCTATGATTTCTGCGTCCTCTTTGGACAGATTAAAATTGTGGATATATTCCTTTATTTCTTTGTTCACAGCATCGATACTAGCTGTAAATAGTGCTATTTCTCCTTCTATTTCGCTATCTGTGATGCGATGATCAGCGATATTTATTTCGCGCTCTTTGATGATAGTGGCATGACCGATAGCTATACCCGTCGATACTGCCAATCCTTTTAATTCTATCATAACTTCCTTTATTTATCTGTAGTCTTTATTCTTCGTTAAATTTATTCTCTATTAGGTTTTCCAAAGTCTCGAGGGCAGCTTCTTGGTCTACTCCTTCTATCAGGATTTCCAGCTCTGCACCGCACTCAGCAGCGAGCATCATCACACCCATTATACTCTTTCCGTTTACCAGCATATCGTCTTTTTGTATCTTGATCTCACTGCGGAAATTACTGGCTGCTTTTACCAGCAAGCTGCAAGGTCGAGCATGTAAGCCCAATTTATTCTTTATTGTTACCTTCTTTTTTATCATATTTCCCTCATTTTTTTGTTTTCTTTTGTATCTCATCGGCTAATTTTTGCTGCATATTCTGGGCTGCATCATAGCCGAAAGTCTTTAATATATGGTTCATCGCTATCACTTCTATGATCACAGCGACATTTTTACCAGGCGAGACAGGTATGTTTATGATAGGTATCTTGATCCCTAAAAGGTCGGTGGTCTCACCCCCTAAACCTATCCGCTCATAATCCATATTCTCATTCCACTGCATCAGCTCCACTTGCACATCTATCAGCGTCTCTTTTCGCACAGATTGGATGCCAAACATCCGTTCTATATCTATGATTCCCACGCCTCTTACTTCCATAAAATAGCCAAAATCCTTCTGCGAAGAACCCAGCAGCTTCATATCAAGTGATTTGATGGTGGTCAGGTCATCAGACACAAAGCCATGACCGCGTTCCACCAGCTCCAATGCACACTCGCTCTTGCCTATACCACTTTTACCCGTCAGAAATATTCCCACTCCATAGACATCCACCAAAGTGCCATGCATGGTTAGGCTTGGATTAAAAAAATCTTGCAAGTAACGCGATAAACGCCAAAATAAATTACCCGTAGAAAGCCTGCTGATCAGCACTGCGATATTTAGCTCGTTTGCCAAAAATTCCATTTGCGAAGGGACAGAATGCCCTTTTGACACTATGATGCACGGTATATTATACATCATAATCTCTTTTAATCTATCAAACAAAACATCTTCGGGCAGGGATTGCAAATAAATGATTTCTGTCTCACCCAATATCTGCACCCTGTTAAACGGAAACTTTTGGTAAAAACCTGTCAAGGCTAAACTGGGGCGGTGTAAATGGGCGTCATGGATGCGTTTTTCCAATGTCTTTGGATTGCTAACAGCAGTCAAGACAAGCTCTTCTTTATTCTGCTGATAAAGCTCTTTTACCGATAACTCTTTCATCTATACACCCCAAGTCGTTTCTTGTATAACACTATATTTATGTCGATTGTTACATTTTTTTTTGGTGCGTATGTGTCAGCTACATATTTTCGACAGTAGTAGTATTTTCTTTGGAAAAAAAACTTTTAGAAAATTTAACGAAATATTT
>WRIO01000057.1 GCA_009782695.1 Candidatus Cloacimonadota bacterium | reverse complement strand
AATCAAAGAACCCCTTCGTTAGCTTATACTTTTATCCCCGAGGACAACAGGGCAAATAAATGTATAAAATGCAAAAAGTGTAACGAAATATGTCCCCAACAGCTTGATGTGGCAGGGCTAATGGCACTCTGTTCTAAGGTCTTTGATGAGAAACAAGACTTTGAAAAAGTGTTTAAAAAAGGGAAAGAATAGTCGCTGTGGAAACCATACATCAGAGAGAAATAAATGCAGATGTCAGATTCACAATGATATTGTAAACCTTCACTGTATAAAGGCAAAAAAAATGTAACATAAAGCCAAAAGAATGGTTTTGCCTTTTAGAATACTAAAAAATTTATTGTTTTTTATAGGGATATTGTTCGTAATCAATATCCAAAGCGGCGGAGGTAATCTCCTTTGTACCTCCGCTTTTTATCTGAGTGCTGGGCGAGAACAGGAAGAGACACTATCGCTCTGTCAGGGTAAATTTCTACAAAAGATTTTAGGAGAAGATACAAATGATCATCAAACGATTTATTATTTTTGCTATTTTATTTACTTCCATAGTGATACTGGGGGGGACTGTGCCTCCACACCCACAAAAGATTGATCCATTGCCTTATATAGACATAGAGGAGATAGGGATACAGCCATTTAGTAAGCAGTCTTTACCGAGTAATATCTTGGTTCTACGGATAGAATTTGAAAATCTAAGGTTCGATAAGACCAAGCGTTTTGGTGTGGAATACCCGCACGATGACACTTATTTTTATAAATTGATGCAGCACTTGAAGGACTATTATCATGATGCTTCGAATGGGCAGTATAGCTTTGAATATAGGCTTGCAGAGACTGTTTACATGGCAAATTATATGGGCTACTCGTTGGTGGAAGGCTATGCAGCTGATAATCTAGAATCTGTAAATAGAATTCATTTGATAAACCAATTAATATCTGATGCCGATGCAGACAGCATAAATCCCATAGATTTTTCCCTCTACGATGGCATCATAGTATTTCGGGCAGGCGGTGGTCAAGAGTCTGATATAGAGGGGACAAATGGTCATCGGTCTTTTTCCAGCTCGCTTATTTCACTCAGCTCTCTGCGGAATGTGCTTGACCCTGAAAATGATGACTATGAGGGCATACCTACGAGTTCAGGAGCTTTTGTCAGTCGGATGGCTTTTGTTCCAGAATCGCAGTATCATCCGTATATGGATAGAGACGATTTAGAGGAGCAATTCGATGTGTTGGGAGTGCTTTTTAACCTTTTTGGTAGAGTGATAGGGATACCTACTCTTTCAGGGAATGTGTCCCCCACCACTGCAGGTGCGGGGAACTTTTGCTTGATGGGGACAGGTATCTGGAACAACAACGGTCTGATACCGCCTATGCCCTCAGCATGGGTTCGTTATTATATGGGGTGGGAAACAGCGATAGAAATAGACCAAACCACACATAATATCCCTATCGCATATCCACAGTCACAAACTGCAGAAAACAAGCTGTATAAAGTCAATATCAGTGATAAAGAGTATTTTTTGATAGAAAACCGCCAGCTGAATTTTCATAAAGACTTCGCTCCGAATGGGACACCGCTTTTTACTTTTGATTGGAATATCCCCGACCAAGACTCACTTTATATCGAAAGTAGCAATTTTTATCTAAAGATGCCGAACATAATGAAAAACAGTCTACGTGGCTGTGAATGGGACTATTTTTTGCCATTTATGGATTACAAGACGGGGAGTTCCCCCTTTTATGTGGAGGGTTCTGGGCTACTTATCTGGCATATAGACGAGAACATAATTTACAAAGAAACTATCATAGACGGTAAACCTTACACTCATTTGGAGCGGAATATCATAAACGGAGACCCGAATCACAGAGGAGTGCGACTCGAAGAGGCAGATGGTGTGTATCACCTCAATTCTGTCATGCCAGATTATTATATGCGCGGCAGTCCTTTTGATTCTTTTAGAGAAGGCAACAATGCCTACTTCGGGAAACAAATAAACCCTGATACAGGCTATTTTTCGTTGCCAGTAGCAGAAAGCTATTATGGAGGCATCAGCTTCGAGATTTGCAATATCAGTGCGGCTGACACAGTGATGACTTTTGCTGTGCGCTATGAAGTGATTTATGACGCTGAAAGCTCTGAACCGAATCACCACGAAGTGTTTGTGTCAGAGTCAGGAGAATTAATTTATTTTCAAGCTAATGGTGATTTGACAATGTTTCAAGGCGGAGAAAAAATATCTATGACAGTGTTCCCGGAGACCGATTATTTGGCTGGGGATTACACTTTGGATAGCAGTGACGTCCTTTATTTCCCTGTGCAAGACACGAGTGGCACAGTTGTGGCTCGGCTTATCAAAAGAGAAGGGGACAGGCTGACAGAGGTTTGGAGGAGTGACCCTGGCGAGGTTTGGGGAGGACCCGCTATCTACAATTCTGTAGCTACAAAGGGTTACAGGTGGATTACCTACACAGATAAGGCTATATACTTTTTAGACAATGGTTTTGAGGTGGCTTTCCACACAGCTCTTGATCAACCGATGTTGTCTAATATCTGCGAGTGGGACGGCATTTTGTATCATATACAAGCAGATAGCGAAAATGATCCAACAAGTGTTTCCGAACACAAATCAATAGATTATCGTATCTACTCAGTTCAAAACCATCTATTTATCACAGAGAAAAATAACAATGAGCCTACGCGGTTTTATTCTATAGAAATGCAATATAACACAGTCTCCGGAAAACTTATCCCATTTACTTCACACTTTACCGTGCAACACCTAAAAGAAAAGGCAGTCTTTGATATCGATTTCCCCTTTGTTTTAGCTGGTCAGCCGATGTTTAAAGACATCACCGGCAATGGGATGCCAGAAATTATCTTGGCACATAGTAATGGCTTTAGGGTCTTTACAGTGAGCGGTCTAGAGCTACACAATGTGCAGATAGAAAACCCTGACTTTGCAGACAATTCCGGCACAGGAGTGGTAGCTTGGGACTGGGCAGATGATGGTAAAATGAAGTATTTTGGTGGTTTTTCGCATAATCGACTGATGTTCTTTGACAGTGATTTTCAGCCGATAAAGAGCCTGTCGAAGGTGCTGAAGCAGCCTGCGAGTGCATTGCCGTTTTTGTGCGAAAAGACTGGCACTATCACACTTTTTCAACCCACAGAGTTCGGGAAAATTTACACCATAGACTTGCCAGACGCGGTGGGCATAGACAACCTAGCGTGGAATTTCGCACTTGGTAATGCTTACCGTTCAGCTGTTTGGAGAGATGCTACTACCAATAAATATGTGACCCGTGACACATTCGTAAAAGGGGAAAACTATGTGTATCCGAGCCCATGGATACAGAGATACCACAGCGATTTGAAGTTCCATATCATGACCTCTGTCAGCACAACTGTCGAAGTAAGTATTTATAATGTGGCGGGGCAATTAGTTGCGGAGGCGAGGGACACAACAGAGGCTTACGTATGGGACAAAAATAAATTTATCTTTGACCCGTCAAAATGGGCATCAGGTGTGTATTTTGCAGTGATAAAAGACAAGGGCAAATCAGATAGTAGCCTAAAAATAAAATTTGCTATAGAGAGATAAAATCGTAGGGAAGGATTACCTAAGCCTTCCGCAACAATAGGAAATGGAGAGCCGGAGGCTCTCCGCTACAATAACTGTCCACAGGACAACAAGAAAGTATTTGTAGCAAAAAATAAAGAATTATGTTTAAATATATAGAGGATAAAATGAAAAAAGTAATAATATTTTTGATGATCATAGCTATCGTTAGCTGTCTGGCGGCGATAGACAAAGACGCAGGGTCAAAGGGGTATTTATTCCTGAAATTACCCGTGTCACCAGCAGTAGCAGGTATGGGGGGCACAGGCGAAATGCTCAGCAGTTCCCCTCTCACTCTCCTGCACCACCCGGCAGCTTTGGACTGGAACAGAGGTCATAAACTGGCTTTTTCTCACACAAACTGGCTGGTCGATACGAATATGTATAATGTTGCCTGGCGGAATGTGCAGTTTCAACAGGCTTATGGCTTAGGGCTCACCTATTTTGACTATGGCAAGCTCGATAAAAGGCTCGACAATGGCACTTGGATAGGTGAATATTATCCTATGGATATGCGTCTAGCTGGCAATTATGTTAGGCAGATTACCCCCACCCTATATGCAGGGGCAAACTTGAATATTATATATGAGAAAATCGACACCTCCTCCTCGACAGCTCTCACCACTGACCTCGGGGTAAGCTATCAACCACCTTATTCTTCTGTATTTGACCTAGCTTTTAAAAACATAGGTTTCAGCTCAAAAATGGATATGGAAAAGACAGAACTGCCGCTCGTGGTGGAGCTGGGCGTAACGAGTTTCAACTCGATAGATATTACAATCAACGAGAAATCGTTAGTAATGCCTCTCTGCTATAAATTAGCTTATATGGATGACCATAATAATTTAATCCACTCTGTCGGTGTGGAGATGAACCTGCAAGATATGCTCTATCTACGCACGGGGTATAAGTTTAACTACAATGAAGAAAACATATCCGCCGGATTAGGCGTCAAATACCAAAATATCAGCATAGATTATACTTTCCTAAACAACAAAATAGAGGCTGTGCACTTGATAGGTCTGGGGTTTGAGCTGTAATAGTTTTGGATAATGTTCTGTTTGTGCTAAAGAATGCTTTCAAAAGCAATAGAATCGGCTTTCGGCAGAACGGTATCTGAAAACACATAAAAGAGATGATATAATCTATGTGCATTACTTTCTATAAAAAAAGAGATAGTAAGCGCACATTCACCAGCAGCATGCAGTCTATTCTACCGGCAAAAAAACTAATAATTTTCCTATAACGAGGGTATCATTTTGGTGGTTGAAAATCAGCAACTATTATTTCTCATAAATAGGTTAAATGAACTCTAAAATCTTTTTTTTTAATAAAATGAAAAAAACTCTTGACAATTTATAGCAATAAAAAAACTTTGTATTCGTGATAAAACTTAGTAATTGGGGTTAGATTTGGAAGCAAAATCGAGATTAGGCGATGTATTAATTCTGAAAAATATTATTACAGAAGAAATACTAAGCGAAGCATTAGAAAGGCAGGCTCAAGAAGGCACTTACGGTCGGAAATTAGGGAATATTTTGGTCAGTGACTTTGGCATAGACCATCATGAAGTATTTAGCACATTAGCTGAAATATTTGCATTCCGTTCGATATCGATAGAACCTTCTAAACTGGAGTCTAACAAAATCAAGCATGCACGCGATATATTAAACAAAATCAATGATAATGTTCGCAAAGAATTACTATTTAACAATATTTTACCTTTTCAGCTGCTGATGGGTGCTCGCAGCACATTGATAGTGCTGACCTGTGATGTCACAAATAAAGTGATAGAGAAGATAGCACAGCAAACAGAGTTTAAAAGATATGAAGTGATATACTGCCCTATCAAGGTTTTAGAGGAATTGATTCAGCTTATATCACCCCAAAAGAACGAGTTTTTGGAGTTACTGAACGAGGTGGATACCTCCTCATTGGTCGAGGAAGAAGACCACAGCCAAGTTGACAGCGACGCAGCTATCGACGAGGAGATGAACAAGAGCTTACTCGTAAACCTTTTCGAAGGTTGCTTGATGGAAGCTGTTCGGCGTCGTGCTAGTGATATTCATATAATTCCATATAAAAAGAAGGGTGTAGATTTCCACTTTAGGATAGATTCCAAGCTGCAGCTTTGGCATCGCCAAGATAACACACAGCCCGAAGCTATGGCAGCGGTAGTAAAAGACCGTTCCACAGGTATCGACAGGTTTGAGCGTGCCACAGCCCAAGACGGCTTCGCACAACGTGTGATAGACGGTCACCTTATCCGTTTTCGTGTATCTATCATCCCTATCACTTCCGAAGAGTTTGAACGAAATTTCGAGAGTATAGTTATTCGTGTGATAGACGATAGAAACGTGGTGACAGACCTAAAAGCATTAGGTTTCCAAGAGAAAGCAGAAGCCGATTTCCTAAAGGCACTCTCTCACTCCAAGGGAATGGTGCTAGTGACAGGACCGACAGGTAGTGGTAAGAGCACCACTTTGATGGCAGCTCTGTTCCATGTAGCTGACCCCAGTAAAAATATTTTGACCTGTGAAGACCCTGTGGAATATATGATCAAAGCGGCAAGGCAGATAAAAATCAGCAGTAAATTGAGCTTCGACGGTGCTATCCGTGCTATCTTGCGACATGACCCTGATATAGTACTTGTCGGTGAGATTCGTGACGCGAAGACCGCAGAAATAGCCGTGAAGCTTTCAAACACTGGTCACTTGACATTATCGACACTCCACACAAACGATGCTCCCGCCACTGTGTCACGACTTTTTAAGATGGGTATAGAGCCATTCCTGCTAGCAAATGTCATCAGTATCATCATAGCCCAAAGGCTTATTCGTAAGCTCTGCCCCGAATGTAAACGACCTATCTCAAAACGTAACTATGAGCAAGCTTTGGCAGTAGGACTGACACAAGAGGACTTAGATAGTGGAAAATGCTTTGAACCGGGTCCCGGATGCAAAAAGTGTAATCAAGGATACAAAGGCAGAACTAACATCTGTGAGGCACTCTATTTTAGCCCTGAAGTGAAGTCTGCGATTTTGCAAAACCAGAGTGATATAGACGAAGATCAGATCCGGAAAATAGCAGAAAGTCAGGGTATGCTCTCTATGCGCGTGTCAGGGCTTTACCGTATCCGCGAAGGCATCACTTCTGTCGAAGAAATCATTTACAGCGCCTCAGACGATTAACTAAAACACCTCAGCAACAGCAGAGAATAGCTCTGCAGATTTAAATTAGTAAAAAAAGCACACTAAACATAGATAAATAAGAAAGTCAAAAGAAATGAAGTTTATAAAGATAATTTTTGTATTTTTTACTTGTATCATACTCACTTCAAGCTTTGACTACCAAAGCTTCACAAAAAAGGAACAAGAAATAGAGGAAAGGCGGCCTCCAATCCCATAATTTTCAAAATTCCGTAAAAGT
>WRIO01000056.1 GCA_009782695.1 Candidatus Cloacimonadota bacterium | reverse complement strand
TAGCCATATTTATTTCTTCTTGTCGAGCTTTGCTGTCAGAAGCAATTTTTGTGATTTCGATGTCTAATTTTTTGTTCTCGTGTATCAAGTTTTTGGTGTATAAGCCCAGAAAAAAGTTGTCATTTTCTGTCATATTTAGCCGAGTTTCGGCTTGGTCTGCCAGCAGTAAATAGAGCATAGCTTGATTGCGATTAAATTGCACTTTACTGATCCTGTCTTCGGCTTTATTTTTTTGTATTTGTGCTTGTTCCAGGCTGTTTCGCAGCTGCTGTTGGGTTTTGTTTAGGTCATTTATTCGGCTCTGTATAGTATTGTATTGCTGCTGTGTCTGCTGCTTTGATTGCACAGCAGAGGCTCTCTTTGCTTCAGCTTCTTGGACGAGTCGTTGCTGTGTTTCCAGTAGCTTTTGCACATCATTTAGCTCTCTTTCTCTATCAGAAATCTCATCGGAGTAGAGAGCTGTAAAGATTAGCAACAAAACCGTCAAGAACAGCTTTATAAAAGGTCCTACGTATCGCATACTACTATTTTTAGTTTGTCAAATATTACAAAAAATTTATACAGCTTGCCTACCTGCTTTTAGGGCATTTAAGTTTAGCTGAACTATTTGGTCGCCTTTACTGCTGAAAATAGTTCTGATAGCTATATCCAGATCTACAAAATCTATGGGGATAAACTTGGAAGCAGCACCGAGTATCACTATGTTTCCGACCAATGGAGAGCCTAATTCTTTGGCTATGCTGTCAGTGTCGAGTATGATATGATTCGGTATTTTTTTTATTTCATTTATTATTTCAGTTTGGTCGGGATAGTTTGGTATGTTTACAAAAGGGTTGCTGCTGGTGATCAGCCACCCGGATGGGCTTAGGAAAGGCAAATATCGCAGGCTTTCCAGAGGCTCTACCGATAATATCATGTCTGCTTTTCCTTTTGGGATCAGGTCTGAAAAGATGTAGCTATCAGAGATCCTGAGGTGGGACTGCACTTCTCCCCCACGTTGGCTCATACCGTGCACTTCTGCTTGTTTTAGAAAGAGACTCTTTTTTACAGCAGCTTCTCCGATTATAGTAGATATCGAGAGTATTCCTTGTCCTCCGACACCAGCAAGTATTATATCGCATTTCATATCTGTCTCCTATCTTTTCTTTGCTTTTCTTTTTAAAGTCTGTATGCACTCACGGCGAGGAATGATCACCGATACGCCTTCATAAGCTATTTCTTGCTCGAAAATCTGCACTATTTCCTCGTGATTTTTAGGCAACGGCAAGCAAACCCTGATGTGTGCGGGCTCTACTCCTATGCCCTTGCATATTTCTTCTATGCGACCGTGGGCAGAAGAGTCTTGCCCACCTGTCATAGCGGTAGTTTCATTGTCTGCTATGACTATCACTACATTTGATTTTTCATTTACACAGTCGAGTAGTCCGGTGATACCCGAATGCGAAAAGGTAGAGTCACCTATTACTGCTATCGCGGGGTGCAATCCTGCGTCGGCTGCCCCTTTTGCCATAGTGATGCTCGCTCCCATATCCACACAGGTGTTTATAGTTTTAAAAGGAGGGAGAGCACCTAAAGTATAGCAACCAATATCAGAAAACACATGGCCCACGCCGATTTTGTCGATGATGACCTTCATAGCCTCATACAAATCGCGGTGCGAACAACCTTCGCACAAGGAGGGGGGTCTATTCACCATCAATGCAGGCAACTTTATCTCTTTGGGAACTGTCATATCTAAGGCTTCGGCTACTATATTGGGGTTTAGTTCGCCATCTCTGGGCAGTGTCCCATCTAGCCTACCTTTTATTCTTTTGCCATTGTCGAGATACCCGGAAAGCATTTCCTCTATGAGAGGCATACCTTCTTCCAAAACAAGTATGCTTTGACACTCGGCATACATTTTGCGGATATATTTTCTGGGAAGTGGGTATTGGCATAATTTCAAGACGGGATGGGGGCATTCTGCTTCATAATTCTCCATCAAATAATTGTAGGCAAGACCGCAAGCTATGATACCTAAAGATTTGTCATCTCCGTCAAAATAGTGGTTAAAAGGGCTCACTTCAGCCGCTTTTTCTAAATCCTTCTGCTTTTCTAAAAGCTGGGTATATCTTTTGCGGGCATTCGCTGGTAGCAAAATAAAGCGAGTAGAATCTGTCGGTAATGCTAGGCTTTTTTCTTGTATAGCAGCAGTTCGGTTCACTCCCGCTCGTGAATGTGATAGTCGTGTAACAAGCCGTAAAACTACAGGCAGTTCAAACTTCTCAGATAGCTCAAATCCATACCTTGCCATATCATAAGCTTCTTGCTGGTTTGATGGCTCAAGCGTAGTAAGGTTAGCGAACTTCCCATAAAACCTGCTGTCTTGTTCATTTTGAGAGGAGTGCATAGAAGGGTCGTCTGCGACTGCCAGGATGAAGCCACCATTTGTCCCGGTCAAACCCGAATTTACAAACCCATCGGCAGCTACATTTAGCCCGACATGCTTCATAGTCACTATCACCCTTTTGCCTGCATAAGACATACCAAGAGCTGACTCATAAGCTGTCTTTTCGTTTACAGACCAAACCTTATGGATGTTTTTATCTATCGCTGTTTTGTCATTTTGAATATAAGCGATTATCTCGGTAGAAGGTGTGCCGGGATACCCATAAGCACCTGACAAACCAGAATCCAATGCCCCTTGTGCAAAGGCTTCATCGCCTAATAATAATAGTTTTTCCATTTATTTTTCCCTTTCTTTATGCTATATTTTTTATCATTTTATGCAGCTATCAGCATGACTAGTGATAGCTAACTGTATTATCTTGTTTATTACTTCCACAAAAGATAGTCCTTGCTGTTTGGCAGCCATAGGTAGTAGGCTCAGCTCTGTCATACCGGGTAAGGTGTTTATCTCCAAAAAGTAAAAGTCATCGCCATCGAAGATAAAATCTACTCTGGCATACATCGTGCAACCTGCAGACAAATATATCTTGTGAGCATAGTCTTGCACTGTTTTAGTTTGCTGGTCTGTCAGTCTGGCAGGACAGATATATTCTGTGTTGCCTTTTGAATATTTGTTTTTGTAATCATAAAAGCCGTCTTTTGGCTTTATCTCCACCACCGGTAGCACTTCATTTGCCAGGATGCTTACAGTCACTTCTTGACCTTTTATGCATTCTTGGATCAAGACATTATTATCGTATTTCTTCGCTAATTCTATAGCCGGAGACAGCTCAGATTTGCATGTAACCAAACTGATCCCCATAGACGAGCCGCCTGTGTTTGGCTTTACAAAAAGAGGATAAATATTGTCGTCATTTTCCACAGATTGCCAGCTATCCTCAGCATGCTTGATTTGCTGCTTCGGGACAGGGATATTATTTGCTTTCGCGATATATGAAGATAGATATTTGTTGAAAGCGATAGTGCTTGCCACATAGCCTGATCCTGTAAACTTTATGTTTCCTGCTTGCAGCACCGCTTGCAGTATGCCATCTTCTCCATTCGTGCCATGTAATCCTATGAAAACCAAATCGGGTTTCTCTTTCTTGATAGCCACTATCAAATCTTCTATCGCTCCAAAATTTACCGGATCTATCGATATCAGCTGATGATCTAGCTCCAAAAGTGCCTTGGCGATAGCTGCAGAACTAACCAAAGAAATCTCGCGCTCAGACGAAACCCCACCTTGTAATAAAACTATTCTCATACGTTTTCTCCTTCACAAAGATTTGATACAAAGATAAAAAAAGAGCTTTTTATGTCAAGGATTTTTTTGGAAAACCCAAGAAAAACAAAATATCTCCTCTAAAATGTAGTATCTTTCAAACTTACAAAGAGTGACTTTTGCAAGAAATTAAAGACATTTTAGAGGATATTTATTTGAAACAAGCTACTACTCGGTTGTAAGCTGAATCAAGCTATAGAACATAGTTAAGTGATTAGTTTTATATAGGTTTCACAACTTTTTGGGGTTCGATTTTTGTAAATGAATATAAATCAAAGAGATATCCAAGCACCAAGCAAGGGTCATCGGAGTAGGTAAGACCTAGTCCGATGCTCCTTGCTTCTCCCTTCTAATAACATATTATTTTACAATATGATATCAGATTATTTTTCTTATTTTTTGCTGGAAGTTATTTCTTAGGGAAGGAAACCCTTTCCCTTCTGTCAAACATCGGTGCGTAGCACACCACCTTATCCTGTAGGGATAATAGCTCGTAGAAATCGACAGCCTACCAGATTCTTCGCTTTCGAGACAGCTCCACTTTCTCGAAAGCGAAAGAGGATTTTGGGTTTGAATTCCATTTCTACCGAGCTGTAGTCCCTAACGAGCACCTATTGTGTCCTTCGCACGGACAGTCCAACTTCGTTGGAGTTACTAGTTACAAGTGACAACACAACTTCGTTGTGAATTACTAATGGCGGTGTGCTACGCACTATGAAGATTGTCAAACCACCCCGTCCACCAACTTCGTTGGAAATGACAAAGGGCAAAACACTTATTACATGTAATTTGTCCTTTGTATTTTGTCATTTTTATTGCCACCCCTCCAAATTGGAGGGGAATTTATTTAGTGGCTCTGCACGGATATGCCGGAACGATGTTCGCTTCGCTAAGCATCGTTCCCTACGGAAGTAGTTTTCCATGTTTATAATTTAAATTTATCGACCATATTTTTCAAGACAGCCGCTTGGTTATGCAATTTCTTAGCGAGCTTAGTCGAAAATTCTGCATCCTTCACATTTTGTTGGGTTATGCTATTCATTTGCTGGATTCTGGTCGAAATCTGGTTTACCCCAGTAGCCTGTTCATGAGAAGATATCGATATTTCATTGACTATGTTTTTGACTTTATTAAACTGATCTTTCATAGCTTGGAAGGATTTGGTCACTTGATCTACTATTTGAGAACCTATCTGCGAGTTTTCGCGTGACTCTTCTATCAAGGAGTCTGTATTTTTCGCAGCATCAGCACTCCGCAGAGCTAAGTTTTTTACTTCCTCTGCCACTATAGCAAATCCTTTTCCTGCCTCCCCAGCAGTAGCGGCTTCCACCGCTGCATTTAGGGCGAGTAGGTTTGTTTGAAAGGCTATATCATCTATAGTTTTTATTATCTTGCTAGTTTCTTGGCTCGAAGATAGTATAGAAGCCATAGCGTTGTTCATCTTTTCCATAGCATCATTGCTTTCATCTACAGATATTACGGCTGTATCGACCAGATTTATTCCGGATTTTGTATTTTGGGCATTGCTATTGGTGACAGAGTTAATTTCTTCGAGGGACGAAGAAATGATTTCGAGTGACTCTGCCTGTTCATTTGTCGATTTCATCAAGACAGTAGAACCTTTGGCAATTTTATCAGCTCCACGGGATATTTCTATCACAGCGTCATTCACCTGACAAAGAGATTCATTTAGGTTTGTGACAGCTTCATTTACATAATTCTGTAAATTTTTGAAATCTCCCATATAGTCACCATTTATCCTGGCAGATAAATCTTTGTGAGCCACCCTCTCCATCACAGAAATGGTATCGTTCAGAGGAGTGGAGACATTTTCGAGCATCTTGTTTAGCCCTATCGATATTTTGGAAAAATCACCTTGATGAACTGTCGTGTCAAGCCGAGTTCCCATTTGTCCTTCACTCACTTTATTTGCCAGGAACATGATATCTTCTTGTATCTCTTTTATGCTAGTGACCATCTTTCGCATAGCATCTGCTAGCAACCCTAGTTCGTTATCTGATGAATGATGTATCTCCACATCAGTCTTACCAGCAGCGATATTATTAGCTAAAAAAACGCACTCATTGATAGGCTTTGTGATCATTTTATTAAAAAGCGGGGTCTGTATAAATACAGGGATTAGGGTGCATAATATCACAACGATGAGTAGCCTAAATATAAACTGCATGTTTCGTTTTGCGCTGAACACTTCGGATAAACTGACATCAGCTCCCACCACCCCGACCACTCTGCCAGCAGAGTCCTTGATAGCAGAAAAACCTGAAACCATGATGCCATATTCACCAGAATCGTATATCTTCGTGACAGTAGATTCACCTGTTCGGATAGTGTGGAACATCTCTTCGGCATAATCGTCCAGAGGATCCTCATCCCCCAGAGTAAAGCTGCTATCGTCTGTTTCTGCCTCCATATAATAGACCACACTGTCTTTGTATTTGCTATCAAGTATATACAGATATGCTAGATTCATCCTGTTATAGATTTCTTGCACTATTTCTTTGTTTGCTAGATAAACATCGTCTTTTATCCCTGATTCCATCACCTCTTTGAAGTTGTCCCCATCGATAAAAGACACTATAATCTCTGTAACTGCTAAAGCCCTATTGCTGTAATTGTCTATACTGTCTGACCTGTAAAAAGCGTAGTTAAAAAAACTAAATATAGCCGAACATACTAGTAGTGAGATTAAATTTATGACGACTATTTTCCTCGACAGTTTCTTTTTGTCTGATCTTTGATAAAGATTACTGTTGCCATCCCCCATACACACTAAACTCCATTGTCATCAAAAGTTTGAAAAAAAACTTTCTTGCTTCTAACTACCACTATTATGCTATTTTAGGCAAGAAATTTTTCTGCACCCAAACTATCAAACAGCGTCATTTTTGTCAAGAGATTATTTCTGCACCGGGCAATCGTATAGTAAATGGTCTGCTACTCACCAAATGTGACCGAACGATGTTCGCTTCGCTAGGCATCGTTCCCTACGAATTCTATCTAAAATCACTGCAAGACCTAACTTCTAAAAGATGGAGTATATCATGAGTGTCAGGAGTATTTTGTCATCTATATCAGCTGATTTCGCTTGGCAATCGCATGTATATATAGCTTTTTGGGCTTTTAGTATTTTTTTTTGGTCGTAATTTCCTAAATACCGCTGATATAGTCCACGCATAAGTCCTTGACGGTACTCATGAGTTTTCTCTGTATATATTTTGTGCTCTATCAACAGATCGTGTAGTGGGGTGCCATCTTTTAAGCCCGCTGTTAACTTCATTAGTAGATCAAAGAACTCGCCTAATTTGATGTTTATGGTGGTGAAAGGGACATCGTTTTTTAGCAGGTTTTCAGCTATTTCGAG
>WRIO01000055.1 GCA_009782695.1 Candidatus Cloacimonadota bacterium | reverse complement strand
AGCTCCGACCTCTGCGTGAGTAGTTCCCAAAACATTTTGCTCAACAAGTGTTAAATCGATATTTTTAGTGAGTGCTATATCGAAGACTTTTTTGTAAATACTGCCGAAGTATTGGTCGAGTATCATGATACCCAAGTCGTGCAAGATAGCACTGGTAAAGAGTTTATCGGTCTTTACACCAACTGTAGTCATATCGTTTATTTTCGAGGCAATGTATGCCACAGAAATTGAATGTATCCAAAACTTTTCATAGTCGATAAAATTTGGTTTAAACATATTTAAAAATGATACTGTCAACGACAGCTTGCTTATCTCTGCTAATCCCAAGCGTGATATAGCACTATTTAGGCTTACTATCCTGCGTGTCCCTGCAAAAGTAGGGCTGTTCGCTATCTTCAGCACTTTCGCGGTGAGGGTCATATCGTTTTTGATCAAGGCTTCTATTTGTTCGATAGTGGTATCAGGATCGGCAGTCATTCTATTGATTTCCATAGCTACTGTAAGCATAGTGGGCAACACATGGGTGTTTTTTAACACCTTAAAAATTTTCGCTTTATACATATTTTCTACTGTTTTGGTTTATAATAAAAACATTCTTCTGATTGGACAGGTTCAAAAAGGTTATTCACTTCTGACATATCATCTGTGCTACTTGTAAAAAAATAGCTGTCGTGTGCTAGCTTGTTATGTATGGTTTGGTAAATAATCTTTTGCTCGTCTGTATGATAGTATTGGAATATACTCTTACAAAAAATAATGTCAAATTGTGGTAAATCTACATAATTCTCTTGCAGTTTAAAATGTTTAAAGAAAACCATCTTCTTCAAATCGCCACGAATCTCCCATATATCCTGCGAAAAGGCAAAACATTTTTCTTTGTAACCCGGGAGCATACCTTTGGACATCGAGGCTTGGTTGTATCTGCCTGAACTTGCTATAAACAAAGAACTCTTTGAATTGTCAGTTCCCAGTATCACGAACTGCTGGCAATTTACCTTTGGCTCTTTTTTTACAGCTTCTTGGATCAGCATAGCCATAGAATACGGTTCTTGCCCTGTGGAACAAGCCACAGACCAAATATACACTTTCTCCTTCACCTCGCGACGTAGGCTGTCGATAAACTCAGGCAATATCGACTTTTTGATCAGCTCCCACTGTTTAAAGTCACGAAACCACATAGTCTCACTGGTGGTGATAGCTTCGACTATACTGTCCTTTAGTTTTGGATTTACATTTTTTTTTATGTATAAATACAGCTCACGGAAATTGTTGCAACCAGACAACGATAAAAATCGAAACAGTCTATGCTCTAAAAATGAAATCTTATCATCACCAAATACCACTCCCCATTCCTGTTGGATTAGAGAGCGAAAAAGGTTATATTCTTCCATTGTAATCGCTGTTTTTGATGTAATCATATCTGTTTTCTACTTGGTCTGCCCCTATCTATTTCTATAGCTATACTATATATCGGTTTTCTACATCTTATATTTGAATTTTTTTAGACTTTTTACTTTATTCCTTTCTACTAGTCCCAGTCCGTTTCCTATATCATTTATATCGCACTGCAGTCCCAAAGGCTATTACCTCTGACGCATTTGGTGAAACATTGGATGTAGCATAGCGGACATTGACCACAGCATCTGCCCCTAAATCGCGGGCTTCTTCTATCATTCTTTGTGTAGCTACCTCTCGTGCTTCACACAACATCTCTGTGTAACCAACAAGCTCCCCACCTATTAAGTTTTTTAAGCTCGCCATGATATCTCGACCGATGTGTTTACTCTGCACCACTGAACCTTTTACCAAACTGATTGTCTGCAATTCCTTGCCTGATATAAAATCTGTGTTTACTATTACCATTTATACCCCTCTTTTCTATATTTTTTTATAAAACCAATATTTTGATTTTACTGAGTTCAACTTTTTAGAAACTGTTTTTTTGTCAAGATTTTTTTTCTCTTACCTACATATCATGGGGGTAGGTCTTTGGATAAATTATAGGCGCAGGATGAAAAAACACATATTATTATGATAGTTGCAAAAAATATTTATCCTACACTAGCAGAGAGGGGCGTTCCCTGACCAGACAGGGTATGATAAAACCATAGCCTGCTATCTATCAAATGCAAAGATTGCACTGTTAGATCAAGGCTATATTTAAACTCTCTTTGAAAGTACAGAGGGACAAGATGATGGAAATCAGTGAAAGAAAGATAGATTTCGACACAAAAAACCGAATTATTCAATAGTTAGTTTATTGAAAATGAAGTCTATTATCCTTTTACAAGCCTTTTTTGTTGCTGCTTCAATGTCATCTTTAGTCCACATCTCTTTTGGGGAATCCCCAAGAGTTCTAGCTAACAAATATTTACTTTCCTTGTATTTTTCTTTTTTTGTTCGAAACCAATCGTTACCTAACTCTCTATTTATTTTAGCTTCCAAAATAGTTTTATTTCCCAGTAGATCAATATATTTATTGAAAGTTTCGAGTGATTCTAAATCTGCATCTTTCCTAATAGCCTTAATATTTCTACCACTTTTAGGAATTAAATGTTCTACATCTATTTTTGGATATACCTTATATGGCTCAAACTTTTCGACAGTAAACAAATATTCGTTCAGGTAAACCAGTATATTACCTTCATACTTCATAATTGAATCTGCAACAAAAGGTTCGCTAAAATTATTTACTATATGCTGGTCAAAATCTTCTTTTATCTTTTCTACAGGGACTTTTGCATCAACTAATTTTTCGATTTCTCGAAGTAAAAATATTTTAAATTTTTTACTAGAAAAACCTTCAGTGCTGATTTCTAATAATGTAAAGAGACGAAGAAGTAGTATAGAAAAATCTAATACTCCGTCTTCAAATACTGACTGTATGTCAAAACGGTATAAATATGCAGCCCATTTGTGCTATCTCTGAATTCGATTTTAGCATAGCAGAAATCAATATATTTGTGTCTAGTTCAATTCTTTTATTGTTGATTTCGTTTCCCATATATGAAAGGAGTTTAGGTATCTAGTGCTTTTACTGTAAAATCTTTTTCCCTTTTCTGATTTCTTTTACCCACTCGATAACTTCCTCATCCGTAACCTCATCAGTTCCCTCTGAATTTTCAGCTATTAAGTCTTGAAATTTATTTATAACTTGTATTAAGGTTGGTTGTAATATGAATTCGCCATCTCTTTCACATATAGCGATATTTTCATTTGGTCTTATCCCCATTTTGTTTATCATCGACAAAGGAATTTCCAATAGAAGCTTGTCGTTTACTTTTAATAACTCCATCTAGAACCTCTTTTTGTTAATTTATTTTTGAGTGTTATTATTTAAATCCATAAGATATTGTCAATAAAAATAACTGTACTCATTCTTCTTATTTTCCCACATATATCGTTTGGTCTCTATTCGGTCCCACAGACACTATCCTGATAGGGGTTTCGAGTAGAGACTCTAATGTCAGCACATATTGTTTAGCGTTTTCGGGCAGGTCATTCCATTTCTTGCAGGTTGAAATATCCTCCTGCCAGCCGGGTAATTCTATATAAATGGGTTTTATATTAGCAAGAAGCGATGTATCGGCGGGAAACTCGTTTTCTTGATATAAGTTTTTATGATAGCCGTAATCGTAGCCTGTGCAGATTTTTAGGGTATCAAAGCCTGTGAGGACATCGAGTAGTGTCAAGGCTATGCTGTCCACACCGTTTATCATAGTGCTGTATTTAGCAGAGACCACATCGAACCAGCCGCAGCGGCGGGGACGCCCTGTGGTTGAGCCATATTCGTGACCTTGTTCGCGTATTTTTTCGCCGATTTTGTCGTTTAGTTCTGTAGGGAAAGGACCAGAGCCCACGCGGGTAAAATAGCTTTTATACACCCCGATTATTTGGTCGATGTGTTTAGGAGAACAGCCGACTGCTGAGGCGATGCCGCCTGCGATAGTGTGTGAAGAGGTCACAAAAGGATATGTTCCGAAATAGACATCGAGAAGCGAGCCTTGAGCCCCCTCAAAAAGTATGTTTTTCCCCTCTTTTATCCATTTATCCACTAGGTAAGGCAGATTGACAACATACTCCTTGACTTTAGCATAATGATTTTGCAAATCTTCGATTTGGTCGAGGATTTCTGCCTCGTTCATTTCGATATGGTGCAGCAGGTAAAGGTTAGTTATCTTTTTTTGCAAGGTGTCTTTGTTTTTTAGATCATAAAACTTAACGCCATTGCGACTTATGCTGTCCGTATAGCAAGGACCGATGCCCCGCTGAGTAGTGCCAATCTTTTCATTATTTGCATCAGCTTCGCTTTTTTTATCTAGGAATTTGTGTAGCCGCAGCACAACAGAAGCCCTTTCGTCTATATAAAATCTATCTGAAAAGCTCACTCCTTTTTCCGTCAGTCCGTTCATCTCATCTTCGAGTTGGCAAAGGTCTATCACCACTCCTGTGGCTAAAACGCATTTTTGATTTGAATGAAAAATCCCGCTGGGGATCAAGTGCAAGATATGATCATTACCATCAAATTTGATAGTGTGACCGGCGTTGCTACCCCCTTGAAACCTGATGGTTACATCGACATCGCTAGCTAGCGCGTCTATGATTTTGCCTTTACCTTCGTCACCATAAAGGCAACCTAAAACTGCTGTTATGCTCATAATATATCTCCTTTTAAAATATTGGCGGAGGGAGAGGGATTCGAACCCTCGAGGGCTTTCACCCGGCGGTTTTCGAGACCGCTATCTTACCAATTAGAAATACCCCTCCGCGACTACTTAAATTATAAATTAGAAATGTGGTGTGCTTCGCACGCATGTAATTCCCCTCCAATTTGGAGGGGTGTCAACTTGTTGACGGGGTGGTTAGACAATTTATACCCGTCCGCAGGACACACATTATTTCTAATTTCTAATTTCTAATTTATTTTAACCACCCCGTCCGCTAAAGCGTCCACCCCTCCAAAATTGGAGGGGAATTGCACCCCGTCCGTAACCAATCTAGACACGAAGCATCTTCAACTTTCAACGAGCGAAGCTCCTCAACGCACGCTTGCGTGCCTCAACCTTTCTATTTTCAAATGCATTTCCAAGCCGTTTATATCCCACACAGCCATGCCGTCAACAGGGCTTTCCTCAGCTATGAATTTATTTGCTAAAGTTTCTGCGGCTATATAGTCTGCAAAGCTTTCAAACACTTCTTTTATCTTTTTGTCCCCGCAATAGGTGACCACTATCCTATCCATTATCTCAAAATCGTTCTCTTTGCGAGTGAACTGTATCTTGTTTACAAGCTCTCTGGCATATCCTTCGGAGACAAGATCGTCGGTCAAGCGAGTATCCAAAGCCACAAAGTCACTATGATTATTCTCAAAGCAATAGCCTTCTTTTGGAGCGATAGAGACCATAATATCCTCTTCTGTCAGCACAAATTTCTCTGCGACAGTGAATTCTTTTTTCTCTTTAAAATAGCCCAAAATCTCACTAATATTAGCACTCTCTAAAAAGGTAGAAATCTGCTTGATATCTTTGCCAAACTTTGGTCCAGCTGTCTTCATATTTAGCTTTGCCACCCAAGTGACGGTGTCGTTTTTATCAGCGAGTAAAATCACTTCCTTGACATTTATTTCTTCGTAAATAAGCTCTTTCATTCGCAGCACAACTTCTTGGTGTTTTTCGGGGACATACAGCGCTTGTAGGGGTTGCCGAACCTTTATCTGTGCCTGATTACGAGCTGCACGACCCATAGAAATTAGGTCTATGATAGTGTCCATTTCATTTTCGAGAGCTTTATTTATTTTGCTGGGGTCACCTTTGGGGTAATCTTCCAAATGCACGCTGTCCTTAAATGTGATAGAGGTGTAAATCTCTTCGGCTATAAAAGGGGCAAAAGGGGCTATCAGTTTGGACAAATCGACCAAAACTGAATACAGCGTAAAATACGCTGCTTTTTTGTCCTCTGTAAGCTCCATAGCCCAATATCTGCGCCTGCTACGGCGAACATACCAGTTGCTAAGGTCGTCTATCACAAATTTTTGGATAGCACGGAGGCTACGGGTAAAGTCATATTTCTCGTTATTATCGCAAACTAATGCTATCAGCGAATGTAATTTGGAGTATATCCAGCTGTCTATTTCTGTCTCATTTTTAGGGTCAAAAGACATAGCATCAGGCATAAAGTTGTCTATTTTCGCATAAGTGATATAGAATGACAGCACATTTTTAAGCGTGCCGATGAACTTGCCGTAAACCTCTTCCGCATCTGCCGTGTTAAATTTTGTAGGTGTCCAAGGGGGCGACACGACCAGTAAATACCAGCGAATAGCATCTGCTCCGTAGCTCTGCATCAGCTCCATTGGGTTTACGCTATTGCCGAGCGTTTTAGACATTTTTTGTCCCTTTTTATCGAGTATCAGATCATTTACTAACACATTTTTGTAGGGGCTTTGATTTTTTAGGAAAGTAGAAATAGCCAAAAGCGTGTAAAACCAGCCTCTTGTTTGGTCGATACCCTCGCAAATAAAATCAGCAGGGAAAAGCTCACTTTCAAAAATCTCTTTATTTTCAAATGGATAATGCCACTGCGCAAAAGGCATAGCACCGCTATCAAACCAGCAGTCTATCACCTCTGGCGTGCGAGTTATTTTTTGCTTGCACTTGGGACAGTCGATAGTTATTTTATCGACATAAGGTCTGTGCAATTCGATGTCCTCAGGCACAAACGAACCGTTTATAGTCCCCTTTTCTCGCAGCTCAGAGATAGAGCCAATGCTCACCATTTCTCCGCACTCACATTTCCAGATGTTCAGCGGAGTTCCCCAAAATCTATCGCGTGACAACGCCCAGTCGATGTTGTTTTCCAACCAATCACCAAACCGCTTTTCACCTACAAAAGAGGGAAACCAGTTGACCTGATTGTTATTATCTATCATATTTTGCTTAAATTCGCTGGTTTTGATATACCATGAGGAGCGAGCATAGTAAATTAGCGGGCTTTTGCACCGCCAACAGAACGGATAATTATGTATAATCTGCGACCTTTTATACAGCAGATTTCTGTCTTTTAAATCTTTGATGATAGCCTTGTCAGCATCTTTTACGAAAAGACCTTTGTAGTCCGTGATATCCTCAGTAAATTTGCCTG
>WRIO01000054.1 GCA_009782695.1 Candidatus Cloacimonadota bacterium | reverse complement strand
AAAATGAAACTGGCATAGTCAAAACTCCTTTTAAGTGGTTTAATGTGCTATCAGAAGAGTATGAGATTGTGTCTTTACAACAACTATATAGGGTAAAAGACAAGGATTGGCACAGAGATGGTAGATACCCTTCAAATATTTATCAAATAAGGTTAAAAGACATTAAAAGAACAGAAGAAGCATTGATAAACCTACAAAACCAAAAAGAGATTTTATTTGCGGAATTGGATGCCGTATTGAGACAAGGCTACACTCCCGATGACCCTATGTTAGATATGCAATGGGCGATTCGAGCGATAGAAGCCCAGATGGCTTGGGATATAGAAACAGGTTCAGCTGATGTGCTGATAGGGATAGTCGATTCCGGCATAAAATGGAATCATCCTGATCTGCGCGAGAATGTTTATATAAATACAGCAGAACTACCTGGCATCACGATAGACTGGGAAAATGGCGAAATCATAGGCGGTGACGGTATAGATAACGATGGGAATGGCTTTATAGATGATGTGCTTGGTTGGGATTTTTGTCATACACAAAGCGGTTGGGACTTAACCGAGAGAAACAACCCCTTTCAAAAAAAAGGCGGAAACCAACACGGCACTCATGTGTCAGGCTGTGCCGCAGCTGATGGTGACAATGGCATAGGTGTGGCAGGTCCAGCTTTTCATGCCAAACTGATAAACACCAAGCATTCTTTTACTTATGAATCTACTAGCTATATTTATAACGGCTATGCTGGTATCTATTATTGCGTAGATACAGGTGCTCGTATCATAAATGCCTCATGGGGCGGAGGCGGTGACGGGGGAGTGCCAAATCTGGCTGTATCTTATGCAAAAGATCATGGCACCATGTTTTTGACCTCTGCAGGTAATAGTAATAGAGACAATATGACATATAACAATTATCCTACAAACGCTGTCGATGCTTATAGTGTAGTATCTTCCACTTATGATGATACAAAGTCTGGCTTTTCGAACTATGGGACAAATGCGGCGGTCACTGCACCAGGGTCAAGTATCCTCTCCACTTATTATGGTGATATGGGAGAGGACAGCTATGGGAACCTAAGTGGCACTTCTATGGCGTCTCCCACAGCTGCTGGTGTAGCTGCTCTGATATTATCACATTATCCCACCTTGACAGTTGATCAGCTCGCACACAGACTAAAAACAGGTTGTGACCCCATAGACCATTTACACGAGCCATATTTAGCAGGTAAATTAGGAGCTGGTAGAGTTAACCCTTTTAATTCTCTGATGTATGACAAGATACCTCGTGTGGACATAATCGAAGTGGAAACAGTTCATTTGACAGGTGATGATGACACATTAAACCCTGGGGAAACACTCACATTTAAAGTCAGAATAAAAAATAGAGAAAATTGGAATACTGCTTTGCCAACCACTGCTAGCATCTCCACAAATTTCGGATATGCAAATATCACCGCAAACACAGCTCAATATGGGACGATAACTAGTGGCGCTGATGCTATTTCCTCTGATTCCTTTGTCATAGAAATAGACGAAAACTGTCCTATCGAATCTCATATCGAGCTAGAACTTTCATATTTAGCTGATGGCGGAACTGGTATCGTTTATGAATTCAAACTTCCTTTTGTTATCAACGTGACAGGAAATAGAGATGGCTGGCCCCTACCTGTTTTGAACACGCCAATAGTCTCATCCTTCGTGTTTGACATAAACCAAGACGGTGAAAATGAGATAATCTATGTCACTAGCGATAATAGAGTTCACGTGATAACCCAAGACAAAGACTATCTTTATGGATTTCCTGTGCAACTTAATACTTTGGTAAATCAACCTGTGACTATCATAAAATCTGGTGAACTTTATGAAATAGTAGTCTGTGGAGGATCTACTATCCATAAAATCAATCATTTAGGTCAAGTCACAGGAACAGCTACAGTTTCCGGATCCATTATGTCTTCTGTGGTTGCTTTTGACCTTAACAACAACGGCTATGAGTGCATGGCTATCGGAACTTCAAGGTTGTATTTATTTAACAATGATCTCAGTGTCAGAGAGAACTTTCCTGTCAGTTTAGGTGCCCCGACTTCCACTCTACCTGTCTTTATAGATTTTTATCAAAATAATCAAATTAAGTTAGTTGCAGCTACAAATGATGGTAATGTCCATATCATCGATGCTCACTCGGGAGAAATAGGTGCAAATAGCCCTATTTATACCGGAGTCATGGTGCTAGCTGGTGTAGTCGCTGCCCAAAATAATGATTCTGTAGTTTTATTTTTAGCTGGAAGGGCGGGAACACCAAACAATGTCATGATTATCAACAGTTCAGGTGAAATATTAGGCTCAAACACAATAGATTTTCCTGTTTCGACCCTACCCATCATAGTAGATTTGCATAATAATCAACACCTGAACTTTATCTGTGTAACAAATAACGGACACTTACATGTCTTTGATGGGCACCTAAATCATTTGCCGGGTTTTCCCTATACATTACCAAGTTTAGTAAATCAACACCCTGTCCTATTTGACATCAACAATGATGGAACATTGGAGGTGATCATCTGTTTGAGTAACGGGATGATTTATGCTGTGTCGCCGAACGCCACTGTCGTGGAAGGGTTTCCTTATATCTTTGAAACAGAATGGAAAACTTCTCCTATTTTGATGGATATCAGTGGAAACAATCGGCTTGATATGCTACTAACAAACTCTCTAAACCTATATTACCTTGCTTTGGGGCTTCCTTACCATGAAACTCCTTATCCTGTTCATGCCTATTCTAGAACCAGAAACGCAGTCTATAGCTTCGATTTTGTTGCAGATGAAGACCAGCTAATACCTGAAAAAAATACGTTTATGTTCTATAATTACCCCAACCCCTTTAACCCTACGACGACTATAGTATTCGACTCAAAAAACAAAACTTTTCAAAAGGCTAGCATAGATATTTTCAATATCAAAGGACAACTTGTTTATACAAAAGCTTTAAATACCTCCGATATAAAAAATGGATATATAGAATGGAACGCAGATAACCAAACCACAGGGATATACTTTTATAGGCTTTCTATTGACAATAAACCTATTTCTATAAAAAAGGCTGTGCTTTTGAAGTAAAACTTTTAAAGGGCAGTGAAGAGATTGCATTGTTTTTCACAACTCCTACGGAAGAGGGGCGATGAAAGTGTGAGTGGAGAGCCGAGTCTGTCCGCCAAATTGATTACAAAAGTAGACTTTTGTTTGCGATTTTCTGACAAAAGACTTTGTCATGCTCCACAAATAGTATCGTAGGTTTATACTCCAGCAGGACATTTTCTATTTGAATACGGGAAAGCACATCGATATAGTTTAGTGGCTCGTCCCAAATATGCAAGTGAGCAGATTCGCACAAGCTTCGCGCAATAGACAGTTTCTTTTTTTGTCCTGCACTAAAATCAGATATATCTTTCTCAAACTGAACCCTCGAAAAGTCAAGCTTTCTTAGTATTGCCTTAAAGAGAGATTCATCGATGGTGTATTGCTTTATAAAGTCCGCTAGACTGCCACTTAATGACGAGGTGTCTTGGGATACATAAGATATAGTGAGATTGCTGCCGATATAGAGATTACCTGTATAGCTGATGTTTTCGCCACTTATAAGTTTTATTAGTGAAGTTTTGCCAGAACCGTTATCTCCAGCTATGCTAACCCTGTCGCCCTTTTCGATGTCCAAATAAATATCTTTGCAGACTGTTTTATCTCCATAAAAGATAGACACTTTATCTAAGCTGACAAATCTTTTAGCATGAAAATCTAGCTGGGAGATTTTCAAGGTATCAGCTCTATCGATGTTTTTCAGAAGCTTTTGTTTTTCTGTGATAGCTTCATTTTGCCGCCTTTCGATGTTCTTACTTCGCTTCATCATTTTCGCTGCTCTATGCCCGATGGCTCCTCTATCACAAGGACCATTCCCTATCTTTTCAGCCTCTATTTCAAAAGACCATTTTGCCTTTTCTCGAGCTGATTTTTGCAAGCGTTTGATGTCTTTTTTCAAGCCTTCATTTTGGGTGATTTCATAGTTATCTTGCGATTGTTTATTGCACCACCAAGACGAGAAATTACCTTTTTGAATCTCTATGTTTGCTTTGTTTATAGACAGGACATGGTCTATGCAAGCATCTATAAAGTCACGATCATGCGAAACAAGGATAAACCCCTTTTTGGTGTTTAAATACTGACTCACGATTTTCCTTCCGCTCATATCAAGGTGATTTGTTGGTTCGTCTATCAGCAGAAAACGATTTTCTGACAGAAACATAGTAGCTAGTAGCACTTTGGTCTGTTCACCTTTTGACAGTGAGTAGAAAGGTCTATTTAACAGCTCACTCCTTGTTTTTAGATAAAACAACTCTCTTTCCACCTCCCATAGTTGAACAGTTGAAAAAAGACCCTTGATGATATCTATGGTCACCATAGTATCATCGGGGATGGTATAAGGAAAATAGTCGAAATCATAAGGCGAAGTGATGCTACCACTATACAAGAATTTTCTCATCAGTAGATTTAGAAAAGTGGTCTTACCACGACCGTTTCTCCCTATGAAACCGAGTTTCCAATCTGTGTCTATATGGAAAGACACATTTTCAAATATGTTATCATAACTGTTTTCATACGAAAAAGTTAGGTTTGAGACATTTATTATCGACATAATATCCTCCAGAATATTGTTTTTCAAAATGAACATATCTATCGATATTTAAATGAGATAAAAGCTGTGGTTAATATATGTTTTATTGCATAACGATAAAGCTATCAATGGTATTACATTCATTCTGTGACTTATAGTTTGAATAGTAAATCATTAATTTCTCATCGTTACCTCACAATAATTATTTTGATAACAACAAAATATTAGGCAGTATTTTTGTCAAATGATTTTTAGATAAAACTTTTCAGAGCCAACCACAACCCTACCCGGTTAAGCTATCGCTTGCAACATCTTCTCGGCTGATAGAGAAAAAGCGTCCCACTCACATCACAGCTAGATGGTGTAAAAAGCGGGAATTTACATGTAACATTTTTGTAGTTTAGGTGTTGTATATAGCACAAGATATGGATACGATAGATAATATTTCAAATTTGTTTGGAGATGATTTAAAGAAAGAGATACGAAATAATAGCAAGCTAAAAATAATCGCCACGACATTCTCTATTTATGCCTTCCAAGAATTGAAAAAAGAGCTATCCCAAATAGATGAGCTAAAATTTATCTTTTCTACACCTTTATTTTTTGACAGTTTTGTAGAAAAAAATATCCCAAAAGAAGAAAGAAAATTTTATATCCCCACTGAAAACAGTATTTATGGCACAAAATATGAAGTTCGCCTCAGAAACAAGCTGACTCTAAAAGCCATAGCCAAAGAATGTGCCGATTGGATCCGAGAAAAAGTAAGGTTTAAAAGCGTAAAAGACAAAAACTTTACCCAGAGTTTATTTTTAGCAGATGATGTATTATACAGTGGTTTCAATGGTTTTACACTTTCTGATTTTGGATATGAAAAAGACGACTCCCTTTTTCGAATTATAAATAAGATAAATGAACCCGCACACACTATACAATACATAAAAACTTTTGAGCAGATTTGGGAAAACGAAACACAACTAACTGATATCACTGAAAGGCTTTTGGACCATATTACAAACGCATACAAAGAAAATTCACCCGAATATGTGTATATGATAGCCACATATAACATATTTAGCGAATTTCTAAACGATTTAATGGATGACACTATGCCCCAAGAAGGCACAGGGTTTAAAAAAACAAAGATATGGAACACCTTGTATAGTTTTCAACGCGATGGCGTGATAGGGATCATAGACAAACTGAATAAATACAACGGTTGTATATTAGCCGATAGTGTGGGATTAGGCAAAACCTTTACTGCATTAGGAGTGATGTCTTATTTTAGCAAAAAGAATAGAAATATACTAGTCTTGTGTCCCAAAAGGCTTTCTGATATGTGGTGCGGGTTCAAAGGCAACCAGATTACGAATATTTTTGATACTGATAGAATAAGTTTTGATGTGTTAAACCATACAGATCTGTCTCGGAAAAGAGGTATATCAAACGGTATGGATCTGAGGAAGATTAACTGGTGCAATTATGACTTGATTGTCATAGACGAAAGCCACAATTTTAGAAATATAAACAAAGGTCGAGAGGGCAACCTTTCCCGCTATGAGTTCTTGATGGAGAAAATAATAAAAGGAGGGATAAATACTAAGGTTCTAATGTTGTCAGCTACACCTGTGAACACAAAATACCTGGACTTACGAAATCAACTAGCACTAGCTTACGAAGGCGATTATGATGCTTTTACTGAAAAAGTAGGCACAGAGACAAATGTTTTCCAAGTATTCAAGCAAACTCAAAAAATGTTCACCGCGTGGAGTAAATTGCCTATTAATCAGAGAAAAAACGCTGATCTTGTAAACAAGCTTCCCATAGATTTTATCAGGATTTTAGACAGTGTCACCATAGCCAGAAGCAGAAAAAACATCACCAAATATTACAACCTAAGCGATATAGGAGCTTTCCCCACCCGCAAAGAACCTCTATCTCTTCAAATACCTATTTCCAAAAAGTCTGGTGTGATATTGTTTAAAGATATATTGCATTATCTCACAGCTATCAAATTAGCGGTTTACTCACCTTTGTCTTTTCTGAAAGAAGATATCATCTTTAAATATATCGATACAGCCACCTGGGGGGATAAAGCTGCTAAAATGCTCTTGGGTAGAGAGATGGGCACCAAATATATCATGAGAGCAAACATCCTAAAAAGGTTGGAAAGCAGCTATGACTCATTACGTCAGACCTTGAAGTATTTAATAGAAAGGCATCAAAACACACTGGAAATCATCGAACAATTTGAGAAAAAGGGAGAAGGATTTATCTTTAAAAATACATCTTATGAGGACTTTTATGAGGAGTTTGACGAAGATGATATCGATGATTTAGAAAATGAAAACACTATAAAAATTGATATGAAAGATATGGATATAACCAAGTGGAAAGCTAGCATTTTACATGATCTTTCACAAATGACTACCCTTTATCAAAAACTAAGTGAGATTACCTCAGCTGATGACGAAAAGATCAAAGCATTGCAGAAAATCATCACAGATAAGATTCGTCA
>WRIO01000053.1 GCA_009782695.1 Candidatus Cloacimonadota bacterium | reverse complement strand
AGGTATATACCAAAGAGGAAAAGTAGCACCATAGTGATAGTAAACAAGGCATTATCCTTTATCACATTACTGATAGCTACCGCTGTTTGAGTGGCAAGTGGCAAATCTGATCCAAACTGGTCATACACATCGCGGAACATAGGTATCAAGTAATAAAACAGCACCCAAACCACGAAGCAAAGGAATATGATGATGAATATAGGATAAGCCATAGCAGAGCTGACCTTACGGCGAGTATCTTCTATTTTTTCCAGATAATCAGAAAGCTCATCGAGGATAGTGTGCAATGTTCCTGACACTTCTCCTGCCTTTACCAGAGCTACATAAAGTGGGTCAAACACACCAGGGTGCTCTTCCATAGCTTCTGAAAGTGAGAAACCTTTTCTGATATCATCTGAAATCTTTTTTAGTATTTTCTTGAACTTGGTAACCTTTTCTTCTTTTTCCAAATCGGATATCGCCTTTTCTAATGTGAGACCCGCTGAAAACATAGTGGAAAGCTGGCGCGTGAAAAAGACGAGTGTTTTGAGTGAGACACCAGTTTTTAGCTTGTAGATAGCGAGTAAAAGCTTGTCAAAAAGCGAAAGTTTCCCTTTGAAAGCACCTTCGGAGGTGCTTTTTATCGAGATGATAGTCCCGCCTTCTTTCAAGAGCTTTTCCATAGCCTGATCCATAGAATCAGCTTTTAGAACCCCCTCGACCTTTGAGCCTTTATGATCTTTTATTGTATATTGAAAAGCGGCCATATATTGTCCTTTTTATTTAATTTTATTTTAATCTGCTATAGTTATCTTTATCACTTCTTTTATAGTGGTGATACCTTGCTTCATCTTCTCGAGAGCTGATTCATGCAAGGTTTTCATACCGTCTGCCAATGCCTGATCACGTATCAAGTCTTGGTTTGCGCTATCAAATATTAGCTTACGGATAGCAGCATTTACCTGAAGCATCTCAAAGATAGCCGTTCTGCCCGAATATCCTGTATTGTCACAGTGCACACACCCGAGTCCAACCTTAAACTGGAAGTCTTTTACAAAATCTTCTGTGAGACCTGCAGCTTCTATCTCTTCTGGTGTAGGTTGATAGTCTTTTGCGCAATGCGGACATATCTTACGGACTAGCCGCTGTGCCATCACGAGGTTTAGAGAGGAGCCGACCAAAAAGGCAGGGATACCAATATCTATGAGACGAGTAACAGTGGCGGGGGCGTCATTTGCGTGCAGTGTGGTGAACACAAGGTGACCTGTGAGGGAGAATTTGATAGCAATATCTGCTGTGTCAAGGTCGCGCACCTCACCCACTAGTATCACATCGGGGTCTTGGCGTAAAGCACTACGCAGTGCAGAGCCGAAAGTAAGTCCGATTTTGTCATAAGTCTCTATCTGGCATATACCGTCAAGTCGATATTCCACAGGGTCTTCCACAGTGATGATATTTGTCTCTATGTCTTGTATAGTCTTGATAGCAGCGTGTAAGGTGGTAGACTTACCCGATCCTGTGGGACCAGATACTATGATGATACCATAAGGTCTATGTATCCACTTCTTAAAGATTTTCAAGTTATACTCTTCGAAGCCAAGTGTGTATAGTGTGTAGCCAAAGTCACCTTTGTCTAGCAAACGCATCACCACCTTCTCCCCCACTACTGTGGGAGTGATAGATACACGCACATCTACGGCTTTCATAGCTGTTTTTAGAGAAATATGGCCGTCTTGTGGCAGTCTGCGTTCTGCTATATTTAGCTTGCTCATTACCTTTATGATAGACACCAGACCAGGGTGCATTTGGATAGGTGGGTTCATCACTTCACGCAATGCACCGTCTACACGGAAACGCACGCGTGAGCTTTTGGAAAGTGGCTCTATGTGAATATCTGTGGCACCTGCTTTGATAGCCTCGATGATGATGATATTTAGGAGCTTAACCATTGGAGCGTCAGCATCTTTCGACTGTCCGATATTTATCTCTTGTTCATTTTCATCGATAGCCACAAACTCGAAGTTCCCGACAGCGTCTTGCACTTGTGAAGTGGTGCGTATAGATTTATAATGCCTTTCCAAAGCGTCAGTCAACAATTGATTTCCTATCAGGACAGTCTGAACACTTTTTTGAGTAATTTTCTTTAGATTGTCGATAAGTAAGATATTTTCTGGGTCAGTCATAGCTACCACGATATTATCGTTGTCAGCTTTTATAGCTAGGCAGCGGTTTTCGACCGCAAATGGTTCGGGGATGATGCTCACTACAGCAGCATCTAAATCTGCTACATCTCTTTCATATACTACTTCTATGTCTAGCTGTTCATGAAGGCATTCCAGCAGGTTCATTTCTGTCACGTAGCCGAGCTTTATCAATGTCTCACCTAATTTTAATCCAAAATTATTTTGTTTTAATAAGGCTTCATTGACTTGCTCTTGGGTAGCATATCCCTTTATGACTATTATCTCACCTATTCTTTTTAGTAACATTTATAAAAATCCTTCCTTTGTTGTTTTTATCAGCAGAAGTGCTGAGACAAATCTGCTTTTTAGTGCCTGATACCCACTCACTCCACTAGCATGCGGCAAAGAAGGAGTGAGTGGGTGAGCTATGTTTTATAGGTCAAAATACCAGTCTATTCTAAATTGCACAGTAGTGCCTACCTGAGTGCCTTCGACAGATATTGTTACACTTACTTGGTCTACAGCTGGTGACTCCATCCCTGCGTTCAAATACCTATATGAATACCATTTTTTGTTCAGTTTACCATCTTGCCCAGTGACAGCCATACCTGGAGTGTCTATTTTGCCATTTATTGGATCTACCATCCAGTTTTCATCGGTGGGATCTTCAGGGAGACCTAAAGAGGGTGCAATAGGAGGATAACCGCCTGAGCTCGGAAATCCGTTGTGGGGACCGTGCAAATTTGGGTTATAATTCGGGGAATGTTGATCGAAAAAGAAACCATCATCTGCCCAAAAGTTTATTATCGCATCTTTCATAGGATTTTCGGCGCCATCTCGCACAAAGACTTTTAGCATTGTCCATTTTAGCATAGACGGGTGTTCTCTATCAGCGGGAACAGTATAATTTTCTGTGTTCCACCTTACGTATCCTGGGTCTAGCACCACTTCGATCTGAATTTCATTCATAGGCAGTTTAGTCCAATCTATTATATAAAAGCCTCCACCGACATCTACGCGTATTGGCACTCGCAGGTTGGAAATAGATCCATGATAAGTAAGCTCTGTGTAGGCAACTCCGTCTAACGAGTCACCAAACATACTTACATTCCCTACATAAGACCAAGGAGAAATAGATAGAGCCACAGTGTCTTGGGGAGTCCACCCTTCATATACATCCGGAATACTGAAGAACACAGCAGTTCCTTTTGTGATAGGATTTCTATAAACATCCTGGAGCAAAGCACCAATCGGTGTGACAAAAATACCCGCAGAATGTGCTTCGGCTTGATTGTAATTTGGATTTAGCAGGTTCATAAAATAGGGAGGACCTGCGGCAACTATTGCCTTTCCGTCCTCGATGGGGGCTACCCTTTCATCTAATGTGCCATCCGGTTTTAAGAGCTCTGCTCTAAACCGCACAGGACCAGACTTGGTACCAGCGTTTATGGTTGGGGTAGCTACACCTATACTTGTTTCCACATTGACAAAATTGCTAGAACCTCCGATGGTTACCCCCTCAGGAGAATCCACGATAGTAAATTTTATGGTGACTGTCGGGAGATATCTATTACCGGAGCTGTCGAGAGCTTCCACTCCGAGAGGAGCAGTAGAGACACCGTAACCTTGGACATTTAGATGTATAATATCATCATTTTCCCATTTTAGATAAGCCACACCTTCGGACATGATGGTGATGGAGACGGTGGCACTAGCACTATCGCCACAAGTGGCAGTGATATTGGCTACGCCAGTGGTGGCACCCGGAGTAAACTGGGGTTCTGCCACACCTTCGTCATTTGTGGTGGCTTCGGGTATCACGCTGCCTAAGGTGGTCTCGAAGTCTATCTTTCTTTGTGGGATAGAATTATCAAATGCATCGAAAAGATAAGTAGGTATTACGAAGCCTGACGCATTCGCTTTTATAGTGGTTTGCGGTAAGTCCATCATGATATTGCGAGCTGGACCTGGTCGCACTTCTATAGCTCTAAAATCTTCATGATTGGCTATGGAGGCATATATTCTGGTAGGTCTAGCTATGGTTCCTGATTTCCAACCTACAGTAGCTTCTCCTTGGTCGTTTAATAACACTGTGATTTGTTGACGCTCGTCAGTGGGGTTGTTGATTGCATAAAAAGACCCCATATTATTGCTAGAGTGGAAGGTTACGCCGATACCGTCAGGTATGATATAACCTTCTTCTGGCATAGGTTTCACTCTGATTTGTAGCTGTCCCAGCACTTGGATATTTGGAGGAACAGTGGTCAGAAATTCGATAGATTCTACTCTGATAGAGTCTCGATGCATCACTGCAATATCTATTTCCTTTTGGACTTTTGTCCCGATAGAGGCACTGATAGTTACTTTTTCGGTCTCTACCATAGCGCCACGAGTGTAGGTAACGATAGTTCTGGCTATACCGGAGCTATCAGATTCTGCGAATGCTTTATTGAAAATCACATTCGAATCGCTCGCTTTAAAGCGAACTGTTTGTCCTTCCACTGCGAAATCATCTCTGTCTTTTACATAAGCGCTTAGCTCGACAGTAGTGACTCCGTCATTTACGATAGTGGGGTTTTCGCCGTTACAAAAAAGGTCTGTGACCCTTACATTGTAGGCGTCGGGGTTTCTTTTGTCGCAGCCAGCTGTAAATGCTATTAGTATAGCTAATAGTAGGAAAAATAAAACTTTGACTGCATTAATACTTGTTAATTTTTGCATATTATGCTCCTTGGTCGTTATTTTCGACCTTTCTCTTTATTAAATGTCTGCCAAGCCTTTCATCAAGCTCGAAGTCATATTGTTCTTCGGCTACATTGATGATTCTTGGTGTGATTTCTATCACTAATTCGGTGTTCTCCACTGCAGAAACTTTGTGTTTGAACAGAGCACCTAAAAAGGGTATATCTCCCAGGAGGGGAACTTTATTTGTGGTGGTCAAGATATCAGATGAGAGCAGTGTGCCAGCAAAAATCTTTTGACCATTTGCTACTGTAACTGTAGTATTCGCAGTCCTCATACGAGTGCGAGGAATTCTACCGTCTATGAAACCTGTGACATTGCTGGCTTCTGGCTCTACCACCATAGTGATAAACCCATCTTTGTTCACAGTAGCTAGTATCGACAGTCTGATACCGACTTCTTCTCTTTCTACATTATACTCATTCTCTCTATCACGCGAGACATAAGGGATCACATCGCCGATAAATATGCCACCTGTCTCTCCACTAATAGAAGACACTGTGACATCGGTAAGTAATTGAGCAGCGTTGTTTTCTAGTAGCCAGTCAAGAGTGATATCAAATGCAGTAAGCTGGCGGCTCATATATCCGACATCCTTGAAACCGTTGATTTTTTGGAAGTATTGGTTTTCAGGTAATTTGCCAAGGTCATATAGATCACCGTGTGGCAATAAACCTGTTTCATCTGAGTAATTCCAAGGCAGTCCGACTCCGAGTTCATTTTTGGGGTTTTCTGCTATGATAGTGGTAAGTCTATTTAATCTCGACCAGTCTATGCCTACCTTTTTCGAATCTGTGATAGATATTTCTATCAATCTAGCTCTGATTTCGAGTAATTTTTGTGGTATGTCGAGCTGGGTGATTCTTTGCATTATTTCAGAATAAGTCTCTGGGTTTGCAAAGACCATCAAAGCATTTTGTCCTTCGATAGCAGTTACTTTACCGCCAAAAGATTCAAAAGCTTTAGCCACTTTTTCTGCATGCACATGGTTCAGCTCGATGATATATGACCTCTCACCCACTTCCTCACGTATTCTATCACGAGGACCGACTAGGAAGGTATTTTCTCCCACGAAACGATATGACAAGCCAGCAGCTCGCACGATATTGCTGAGGGCAAGCTCCACAGTAACATCCTTTAAAGTCACGTTAATTTTTAGTTCATTGTCGGGACCTGAGAGCGAAGGGTCAGAAGATATCACGATGTTTACACCGCTAATATTTGCTAGCTCTGTCAGGACGCTAGAAAATGAAGCTTCTGTCGCAGTGATAGATATCATCTTTTGTCTCAGGTCTGGTGCTTGTGCTATCAAGCACACATTTATTAATAAAAATAATAGTGTAATAAACACTATTTTTGTGGTTGTAAGTTTGGTTATTTCTCCCATGTATTCTCCTTGTTTTTTTTGTATTTTATTTTTTATATTATTCATCATCTATTTCCCCTATTTGAAGTAGACCTACCACGATCGAGCTGAACAGGTTTCGGTGGAACCGGTTGTGGGACAAAAGTGCCTTTTATACCATTCTCGATATAATCAACTTCATTGACCCCGATGCGAGTGATTCTTTTGTTGTTTAATACGTCACCCACAGCGACCACATTGCTCTTTGCATTCCACTCTATGATGGCTCGTTGGTTTTCATCCTCGCCGATGATAGCAGTTAGACGCATCATCCGTTTGACTTTCTCTTCCCATTCTTTTAGCAGGTCTAGTCTAGTCTGCACTATCAGGTCTTGTTTGAGAGGGTCTCTCCGAACTGTGAACCGATAGTTTTTGCGCTCTTTGATAGAGTCTTCTATTTGTGCTATCTGGTCTAGTAGCTCTGGGCTGAGGGCTCTCTGGGAATATATAGAATGTTCTTGCACTTTGCTTACTTTCGCATAGAGATAATACACTCTGATACCGAAAATGATCAATATTATCACGCCTAATGAAAGAGCTAAATCTTTTATGTATCTATCTTGCATTATGCCTCCTTCACTATTTTAAAGATGGACAGCTCGAGTATGACCTTGTATAGGACTTCGCGAGTGCCATTTTCTGTTTCGCGGAATTTGTCTGTTTGGGGTCTTACTTCCAGAGTGTTTACTTTTACTATATAGTCATAGCTTTCGAGACTAGCTAAAAACTGTCCCATCTGCACATAAGTACACTCTATATCCATAGTGTAAAGCTGTTCTATCGATCTGGTTGCGTTGTTTGTCATAGCTACACGGGGAAAAATCGAGTGCACAGCTATCGATAGCTTGGTGGCTAGCTCTGATAGTTCACGC
>WRIO01000052.1 GCA_009782695.1 Candidatus Cloacimonadota bacterium | reverse complement strand
CCTGCTAAAAAACTGTATAGATGCTATGAAAAATAAAACCGGGACTATCACCATTACTTCCTTTGTAAGCGGGAATAAATTTCATATCCAAGTCACTGATCAAGGAGTGGGTATCTCAAAATCTATGTATAAAAAAATATTCGAACCGGGTGTCACTGTAAAAGCAAGAGGCTGGGGACTAGGATTATCACTAACGAAAAGGATCATAGAAGAGTATCATCACGGCAAAATTTATGTCCAAAACAGCACAGTGGGAGAAGGAACCACCATAGAAATAATACTCCCACGAAATTGATAGCCCTTGCCTTCTGCCATCTCTGTGCAAAAAGGTGCCTAGAAAGTGTCCTGCTGAAGGACACTCCTTCGGCTTTTAGCTTTAAAAATAGAAATCGACAATTTCCCTCCTTAAAATATCTTCTTCTGGATTTTGTTTTCTGGACTTTTCTATCTACACATATTATAGTGAGTTAAATCAAAGACGAAGCAATGAGCATCGGACTAGGTCTTACCTAGTCCGATGCTCATTGCTTGTCACTTCTATCAAGGCATTGATTTATATGATGATACAAAATTTATTTTCAAATTTTTCGAAGGAAGTTTTTTACCCTGATAAATATTATGAAGTATGACATTCTATATGCTTTGTTTTCTATCATTATACTGTCCTTAAAAGAGCTGATAAGACATTTTTTTTATCGATTTTCAAAAAAACTCTTGACAGATATTGTGTTTTATTTTTTTTGGTATTTAGTGTAAATATGGAGAAATCTCAAAAGACAAAAAAACGGGGGAACCTCGATTATGGATATGTATGATATACTAAAAGAAATCGATTTTGAAAGGCTTGCAGGCAGTCCTGGTGAGAAAAAAGCACGTGAGATATTTAAAAAATATTTAAAGAAATGGAATGTAAATTTCCACGAACACAGCTTCAAGATGGAGTGCTTTGAAACTGGTGAAGCCATGATCACTGCCTCGAAGCTAAAAATAAAGGCACTGCCTATGGGTTTAGCAAAGACAGCCACTGTAAAAGGGGAGCTGGTTTTCGTTGAAAATTCAGAGACCTTATTTTGCCAAAAAGGGCTGTATAAAGATAAAATAATATTGACCAATTCACGCACTGGAAAGACTTTGGAAAGGTTCAAGGAAGAAGGTGTAATGGCTGCTATCTTTATCAGCCAACCTTATCGTGAGCTATCAGCTATGAATATGCGGCAAAGGAACTATCAAGACGGGGCTATTCCCGCTGTTTATATAGCCTACAACGATGCCAAAGAGCTTTCCAAATTGCAGGGAAAATCTATATCGCTATCCATCACCCAAACCACAAAAAGCAAAAAAGCGGTGAATCTAATAGCTGATATACCCGGCAAAGGTGGTGACCAGACACTCACTTGTATATGCGGACATTATGACACTGTAGCCACTTCGCACGGCGCAAATGACAACGGTGCTGGGTCTGTGATTTTGCTAAAAATAGCTGAACATTTTGCCAAGCACCAACCGGAAAGAGACCTTCGTATAATGTTCTTTTCAGGTGAAGAAATGGGACTGCTCGGTAGCTTTGCTTATGCCAATGAGCATAAAGAGGAATTAAAGTCCAGAATGGGTTTACTGATAAATGTCGATGTATCAGGCGACGATATAGGTATAGACGCCGCCACCACGCTCGGCACAAACGAGATAATGGGATATATAGACGGAATATTAAAGGAAGAGGGTTTACTATTCAACAAGAAATTAGACATTTATAGCAGTGATTGTATGCCTTTTTCAGTGTTTGAGATACCTTCTGTAAACCTTGCTCGCTGGGGTGGAGAATCCACTTTCCATATCCACACCAAAAATGATATAGCCAAGACTTGCTCACAACGCGGTTTAGAATCTACTTTTTTAGCAGCGAAGGTCGTCTGCGAGAGATTACTAAATTCAAAGATTTATCCGATAAAATCAGGGATTGATAGTTCTTTACGCGATAAAATAGAGCAGTATGTATATAACTCTACCAAACAAGAACCAAAACTTGAATGGCAAAAGAAATACGAAAAATAAAGATTACCCTATAATGAACTAAGGAGAGAATATTATGAGTAATAAAATAATACAAATCACAGCTATTTGCCTACTGCTCTTTGCATGTGCCAAAGAACAAAAGCAACCTGCCTTCCCACAACCAACCACCACTATGCAAAGCGTAAGCAAAGAGATAGATTTTAAACCAGAAAAACTCGAAATCATAGACACCACAAACCCAGAAGAAGCTGAAATACCACGATTTCTACTAAACAATCAGCCTATCACCGAAACTCCAAAAGAAGTTGCAAATATACCGGTAACTCCACCACCTCCCGCGAAAACAACCCCCAGCGCACCTCTGCAAACAGGTGAATTCACAGCTCAGTTTCTGTCTGCAAAACAGCGCGGTCCTGTGGAAGCACTCAGCAAAAAACTCACAGCAGCAAATTATGCCACCGAAGTGCAAGAAGCTACTGTCAATGGCGAAACTATTTATCGCTTGAGGCTTTCGGGTAGCTATTCGAAAGATTCTGCAGAGCAGCTTGCAAAAGAGATAAAGGGGAAGTTTAGCTCTGATATCAGCAGCTATTGGGTGACTCGCAGATAATAAATGGAGAAAGAAAAAACAATAAAATTGCCATTTTTAGGACTATGTATCCTGCTTGGTTTTTTTTCTCTGGGCGGTTTCACTTATTTAGGCATCAAAACTATCAGTGATAAAGACCGGGTAGTGTCTGTAAAAGGGCTAGCAGAAATGAACATGACTGCTATAAAATCCACAATAGATATTACCTTTTCAGAAGGTAGCGATGATTTGTCCAGTTTGCTCAAAGAAATAGACAATCGCAAAACCTCGATAATCTCATACCTAAAAACTGTATATACAGGGCACATATCAGAAATTGCACTCGATGTCAAAGATAAACAAAAGTATTATGAATACCAATGGCGCGGTGGAAATGAAGTCGAAGTCAAAATAGATAGATACACTGTCTCACAAAGCTTGAGAATAAGCTTTAACGATAAAGTTGCCATAGAAAAAACAGAAAATTTTGCCTCTACTGTCAAGGCTGACTTGATAAAAAAAGGCTTGACTTCAGAAATAAAAACAAATTATACTTTCCCTGAACTAAACTCTATCAAGCCTCAATTGATAGCAGAAAGCACCAAAAATGCACGCATCGCCGGTGATCAGTTTGCCAATGACTCAAATTCCAAACTTGGCAAGATAAAAACCGCCACCCAAGGACAAATCACTTTAGTCTCGAAAAGACGCTACTCATGGGAAGAAGAAGAGCCAGATGTCCCACAACAACCTTATATCCAAAAAGCTAGAGTAGTCAGCTCGATAGTATTCTTTCTGGAGTAGCTTGATATAAAGCTTGACCTAAAAATCGTGTCTGTTCACCACAATGACAACGGTGACAAAATATACCACTTCTATGTGCCACCACCACAAGTGGTTTACTTCGGATATATATTAGAATCACTCGAAGGCTGGGCTTTTTACACCACTATCGACGACCAAAAATCCATCATGCACATCGAAGTGATAAAAGACTATGTCCACGACTTCGATAAGCTATTGCAAGTTCTTATGGCTCCGTAGGGAACGATGCCATGCCCAACTTCGTTGGGAGTTACAAGTTACTAGTTACAATTGACAAGTTATGGTGTCCTGCGGACTGATTTTTTAAGCGAACATCGTTCCGTCATATCCGTGCGAAGCATACCAAATTTTCCCCGCTCCTTCGGAGAGGGGTGTCTGCGAAGCAGACGGGGTGTGGGATTTCATCCGTGCGGAGCATACCAAATTTTCCCTGCTCCTTCAGAGAGGGGTGTCTGCGAAGCAGACGGGGTGTGGGATTTCATCCGTGCGGAGCACACCAAGTTTTCCCGCTCCTACGGAGAGGGGTGTCTGCGAAGCAGACGGGGTGTGGGATTTCATCCGTGCGGAGCACACCAATTCCGTAGGGAACGATGCCATGCCTAACTTCGTTGGGAGTTGGGCATGGCATCGTTCCCTACGGCAATAAAGTCTTATATACTTGTCTGAGTGTTTGCTTTTTATCTATCAATGAAAACTGCTTACACAGTTGATTTTGCAAGGCAATCTCTGTAAACTCATTTTCTTTTGTATCGATAAAACTCACGTAATGAAAAGCGATTTTTAATATTTCTAAAAAAGCTAAATCCTTCGCATTGCAATCTACAGAATTATAAACAATCATACCTGATTCTTGCAGGTATTCCAGCAGCAAATCCATATCGCTGACTTCTACTAAATTTTCATTTTGTAGGTCTATGTTTGTCTTGTAGATTATTATCTGAGCCATTGTTTTTTACGCTATTCGTTCACTCGGCGTAGGTATTCTAATATGATTTGTCTATACTCCAAGGGTAGCTTTTGCATCTCGTCTTCGAGCAGTTTTCTATCGGTGATATTGTTTAGGTTTAGGTCGATGTCTGCGGGCAGTTCCCAGAGCTGGTCATTGGCGGTTTCGCCTTGCCTTTGATTGCTTCTATCTCTTTTATTTATAGAGCGTTGCACTTCTATTAGGCGGCTCATGATATTGTTTTGTTTGTCGAAAAGATTTTTATCGACCCTGTTTTGCCTTAGTCTCTGGGCTACATCGTTCATCTCTTGGGCGATTTCTTTTAGGGTGTTTGCATGCTTTTGAGCGTCTGGATTGGTGTGGAGCATTCGTTGTAGATTATCAGCCATCCGCTGCTCTTCATTTGCCATTTCTTGTAGCTGTTCTCTCATTTGATTGCTCATGCGGTTGCCTTGCTGTGACAGCTGCTCCATCATGCCTTGGGTCATCATATTCATAGCCATTTGCTGTCCAGACATTTGTTGGAGGGATTGCATTAGGCTTTGCATACCACTACCACCTTGCCCCTCGCCTTCGCCTTCTGACTGCTCCATATTGTTTAGGGCTTGCATCAGGTCAAACACAAGCAGATTCAAGCCTGATTGGATAGTTGCAGTGTGCTTTTTATGAGTGTGAAAACGGGAGTTTTGGACATCTGAAAACAGCTCGCGATATGCTTTGATAGTTTCATTTAGGTCATAAAAGAACTTCTGCCCAAGCACCAACATCACTTGTGGAGCGTTGTAGAGCTGGGAGATAGTTAGCTGCACACTCTCAAAATCAGAGATAAAGCCAGGCACAAAGGGAAGGGGGTCATTGCCGATACGCTGGACCTTCTGCTGATGCTCTTTGGCTATCAAAATCAGTTTGTAAATAGTCTGCTGTATAGCTTCTATCATCTCTTGCATACCAGCACCCGACATATCGCTTTTCATTTGCTCCATTTTGGACACCATTTTAGCCATTTGTTTTAGCGATTGCTTCTGCTTTTCACTAGCTTTCTGCTTTTCATTTTTTTGCATAGCGTCAGTGGCGTCTGACAGGTTTTCGGATAACTGACTATCCTCCATATCCTGCATCATTTCTTGCATTTCCCCAGCCATATCTTGATTCCCGCTACTTGCCAGATCGCCCATAGTCTTTTGCATCTGCTCTTGTAGTGCTTGCAATTTGTCGGAAATCCTCTGCTGCTCCTCTGATAAAGCAGAGGTGTCTTGTGCATTTTCAGTTCTATTGTGCAGATCCTCTTGCATATTCATCATTTCTTTGGCTATTTCCAGCTGTCTATCGAGGTTCTGTTCGTTCTTTATCTCTTCGAGGAGTTTGAGTGTTTGTTGCAATTTATCGGCAAAATCTTGCATATTAAATTGGAAATCTTGCATAGCTTTTCTCAGGTCATCGGTGTTCATGTTTTCCATAGATTGTTGCAGGTTTTCCATAGCTTTTCGTAGGTCTTCGGTGGAAATCTGGTCCATTATTTCCTGTATTTTTTGCATTTTTTCCAAAATATCACGGGAGACAGTCTCGTTCATCTCCATTTGCTGCCGCATAGCATCGTAGTTGTTGGCGACATTTTCGACCATTTCATTCATTGTTTTTTGGTCGTCTATAAACTTCTGCAGGGCTTTCTGGTCGTCCCAATTGACTTGCTCTTTTCGCAAAAATTCTCGGCGTTTTAGGTCAAATTCTTTTTGCATTTCGCGGGACTCGTCTAGCAGGTTGCTTAATATATTCGACCTCTCCTCTTCTTCCTTTTCAAACCTTCTGAATATCTCTTCGATAGAGGGGAATTTTAGTTTAAATCGCTTTGTGGTCGCCTTCTGGTTCAAGGGGCTATTATCATATACCTCTGCCCAGTATTCTATCTCGTCACCCGGAAACAGCTGAGCAGCTCGAAAGTCAAAGATGTGCGATAAGTTTATAAAATTCAAGCTGCTATTCCGAAAAATCAAGGTATCTGTCGGGGTATTTTGCTTTATTTGAGTAAATATTCGCAGGTTTCGTAGCCCATAATCGTCTGAGGCGGTCAGCCTAACTTCAAAAAGGTTATTTTGGGTCATCAGAGTGTCTTTTGCAGGATAGACAAAGGCGATAGAAGGTGGCTGGTCTTTTATGATGTTTATATTACGGGTAACTATTTGGTTCGTAGTGCCGAGCTGGTCTATCAGCGAAAAGTGATAGTGTGTGCTCTCGGAGGGCTTTACCCGCACGACCCAAGTGTCCCGCCCGTTATTTTCCATTTTTAAGAAGCTTCTATCTGCAAACACGATATTTGCTTCGCTTACTGTGGCTGGTGTCTGCACCACTATCTCGACCTCTGTGAATTGCGGGATGGTGATCATCCCGTCGCTATTTTCGATGTAATCGGTCTTTTTATTGATATAAGCGGGGTAAAAGTATTGCAAGGAAATCTTTTTTATATTCGGGTCTTCAAACACCAGCACAGCAAAAGTGTCGGAGCTAGCCCATTGGTTTTTGATATAATAGCTAAAATTACTGTCTATATTGCTGATGGTTTTCTGCTTTTCGGGCAAAACCTCACTCCGCCACAAATCCTCATATTTTATAAACAAATGGTATTCGGCTTTCTCGAAAGGATTTCCCACTTTGATAGTAATATTACCGCCTCTGGATAGAGTAACATTGCCGGGGGTTAGCTCAATCTTTTGAGCAAAGCCTTCGATAGGTTTTTGCAAGCTAAAAAAGGTCTGAAAACTGCTAATCATTGGCTGTCCTGCTATGGCTATTTGCAAAGATAAAATCACAATGATTATAGACAAATAAACCAAAACCTTTTTTAATGTTTTGGTGTTTAGTATAGGAT
>WRIO01000051.1 GCA_009782695.1 Candidatus Cloacimonadota bacterium | reverse complement strand
ATGTTCGCTCGCAAGCTAGCTGTGCATCGTTCCCTACAACCTTAATTTTTATAGATTTTTTTACTTTTTCTTTGACAAAAAAAGGGGTAAAAAAAAACTTGTTATTATCATAAAATATGGAGGCAGTGATGTCAGAGAATAAAAATATAAAGATTTTGGATTTGATCATTCAAGACAAAAAAGACAACAACCATGTGATTACTTATAAGATAAATAACAACTTTATGCATGGTAACACTCCGATGGAAGGGGAATATATCATAGAACCGATTTATTTGAATAGCCGTGAGGGGACTCGGATTTACCAGGACTTCGTTATCTTTCTTTTGGCTATGTCTATACATGAATTATACGGGACGAAAGAAGAGCTATCCGTGGAGCATTCTATCGGCGATGGTATTTACTGTCAGCTGGCTCATTCAGAAGCCACAGCAGAGATTTTAGAGACGATAAAAAGCAAAATTCAGGAACTGATAGATAGCCGTATTCCCATCAATAAAGTTACTCTTTCCATCGAAAAAGCCTGCGAGATATTTGAAGCCTTGAACCGTCCTGATGTATTGCAAAACCTACATTTAAACCAATCTCGGTATATCGATATTTATCAAGCAAATGATTTTTATGACTACTATCCTCGCCCCTTGCCACCAAACACTTATAGTGCAGATACCTTCAAAATAGAGCTGCTCGAAGGTGGTTTTGTGGTGCGGTTTCCAAAGGGGAAAGATTATGATATGGTTGCCCCTTTTAACCTACCCAAGCTACTTTTTAAACAGAACCAAGAGCATGACAAATGGCTAAAAATATTAAAAGTAAACACTGTGGGTGATATGAATGAACTCATCATCCAAAGGCAGATACAGGAATTTATTTTGACAGAAGAATCCCTACATGAAAAGAAGATAGCCACCATAGCTGATAGTATCAAAGAAAGAAAAACTGTGAAGATTATCTTGATAGCAGGTCCTTCCTCATCGGGTAAAACCACTTTTGCAAAGAGAATATCTATCCAAATGAGGATTCACGGCTATGTCCCTTATGTGATGGGACTTGATGACTATTTCTTATCTCGCACAAAGACCCCCCGCCTCGAAAATGGAGATTATGACTTTGAAAGCATACACGCCCTCGATTTAGAGTTACTAAACAAAGACCTCACTGCACTGCTCGACGGGAAAGAAGTTCGCCTGCCACAATATAACTTTATCACAGGAGAGAGTGAAATTTCTAAACACAAACTCCAGATGGGTGAAGATAACATCTTGATAATAGAAGGTATCCACGCCCTGAACGAAATGCTTACCCAGTCTATACCCGCAAAGTATAAAGTAAAAATCTATATAAGTGCCTTAAATCAACTAAACATAGACTCTCACAACCGTATCCCAACCACCGATTTCCGAAAAATAAGAAGACTTGTGCGAGATTTCCAGTTTAGAGGGTATTCAGCAGAAGAGACCATCAAACGCTGGCCCGCAGTGCGTGCTGGTGAAGACACAAATATATTCCCTTTCCAAGAAAACGCAGATTATATGTTTAATAGCTCACTCACTTATGAGCTAGGGGTGCTTCGGAAATACGCAATGCCCCTTTTGCGTGCTATCTCCTACACCTCACCTGTGTATTATGAAGCCCAAGACCTGATAGAACTCATTCAGCACTTCTTTGATATAAACGACGACAAAGTCCCAAATAATTCTCTCCTCCGAGAATTTATGTCAAATAGCATATTTGAATATTAAAACGTATCCCTTTTAGTAGTGGAGCGCCTCCGGCTCTCCAAACAATATATGCATAGGGAAGGCAACCAAACCTTTGTCTACTTTTTCCCCAAAAAAGCTAGCTGTTATTGGGGAAAAAGGTCATAAATAAACTTCCTTTATTTTTGTGTTTTTATCTTCGATTTAAGGTCATATTTTATAATGCATTGGACTAATGAAGGAGCAAGGTTCACCGGAGAAGGTGCGACCTTGTCCGATGAACCTTGCTTGTTCTTTACTTATTTCCCTATTTTATATTCAGTTGTAAAATATAGCATGCAAAAAGTTGAGTGAACTTAGAGCCAATGAGCATTCAAAAGGGTGTTCCATACGAATGGAGCGATTCAAATCTAACAGAAACGGGGTAACTGTTTCGATTTTGATAAATATCTATCTATCAAATCTTACGTGAGTTATGCAGTTATGGACTAAAAAATTCTGATAAACTATTTGACAAAAAAAGGGGTTTAAAAAAAATAGCACACACAAAATTAAGTATATAAATAAATAAGAAAAAGGGAAAATGATGGCAGAAAATAATAATTACAGTTCAGACAATATTAAGGTTTTAAAAGGATTAGAGGCTGTTCGTAAAAGACCAGCGATGTATATAGGTAGTACAGACGAGCATGGTCTGCATCACTTAGTGTATGAAGTGGTCGATAATTCGATAGATGAGGCACTTGCGGGTCGTTGTGATAAGATAGAAGTTCGTTTGACAGAAGATGGTGGAGTGATAGTCGAGGACAACGGGTCTGGGATACCAGTAGATATACATTCCGAGTCTGGTTTACCCGCTGTGACGGTGGTTCTGACTGTGTTGCATGCTGGTGGCAAGTTTGATGACAAAGCTTACAAGGTCTCCGGCGGTTTGCATGGTGTAGGTGTGTCTGTGGTCAATGCTTTGTCAAAGTCATTTGAGGTGCGTGTTTTTCGGGGAGGCAAGATACATCGTCAGTTTTTTGAACGTGGTATCGTAGCTTCTGATCTGGAGATATTAGGTGAGACCGATAAAACAGGGACTTGGATAAAGTTTATTCCCGATACAGAGATTTTCACCACTGTGGAGTTTTCGTTTGAATATTTGACCAGTCGCCTTCGAGAGCTTGCCTTTTTAAACAGTGGGGTAAATATATTACTCACTGACGAGATATCTGCGAAACATCACGATTTCCGTTATGAAGGCGGTATAAACTCTTTTGTGGAGTATTTAAATGAGAACAAAAAACCTTTGTTTAAAGACCCCATATATATAAATGGCGACAGAGACAGCCAAAACTTTGAAATCTCTATCCAGTATAACGAAAGCTACACAGAAAATATTTTTACCTTTGCGAACAATATAAACACTCGTGGCGGTGGCACACACTTATCCGGCTTCAAGACAGCCTTGACTAGAGCGGTTAACTTGTATATCAAAAATGAAGGGCTCGACAAAAATGAAAAGCAGTCTATCAGTGGTGAAGATATCCGCGAGGGTATCACTGCTGTGATATCTGTGAAGCTATCAGAACCACAATTCGTTGGACAAACCAAAGACAAGCTAAACAATGCAGAAATGGAAGGGTTTGTAAATTCTGTGCTTTATGAAAAATTGACAGTGTTTTTTGAGGAAAACCCCGCTATCGCAAAGAACATAGCCACCAGGGCAATAGCAGCCTCTCGGGCAAGAGAAGCAGCCAGAAAGGCTCGAGACCTTACTCGTAGAAAATCGGTGTTAGAGTCTGGTAGTTTACCGGGAAAACTTGCTGATTGCACGCTTTCTGACAAAGAGACGACTGAAATATTTTTGGTGGAAGGTGACTCTGCAGGCGGCTCTGCTAAACAAGGCAGGGATAGGAATTTCCAAGCTGTGTTGCCACTTTGGGGCAAGATGCTAAACACGGAAAAAGCAAGGCTTGACAAGGTGTTAAACAACGATAAAATCCAGCCGATTATACTGGCTTTGGGTGCAGGCATAGCCGATGAGTTTGATATAAATCGTTTACGCTACAACAAAGTGATCATTATGGCAGATGCTGATGTTGACGGGGCTCATATATGCACACTACTGCTGACTTTCTTTTATCGTTATATGCGTCCACTTATCGAAAATGGTCATGTTTATATAGCAAAACCACCTTTGTTTTTAGTGAAAAAAGGTAAAAAAGAGGTTTATGCTTACAACGAAGCGGAGCGGGATGTAGCTTTGGCCGAATTTGGTGACAAAGGGACAATGGTTCAAAGATACAAAGGTTTGGGTGAAATGAATGCAGAGCAGCTTTGGGAGACCACACTTGACCCAGAAAAGAGGCTAATAGTAAGGATAAAGATAGACGATGCAGTGGAGGCAGACAGGATGTTTACTATCCTGATGGGTGATGAAGTGGAACCTCGCCGCAGATTTATAGAAGATAATGCCCAGTATGTAAAGAATTTAGATGTATAAAATCATAAGTTAAGGAGACAAAATGTCAGACGATAAATCAAGAATGATTCTGGTGGAAGTAGAAGAAGAATTAAAGAAATCATATTTAGAATACTCTATGAGTGTGATAGTAGCAAGGGCATTACCAGATTCCAGAGACGGGCTGAAACCTTCTCAACGCAGGATTTTATACGCTATGCACGAACTGAACCTGTCACCTGGTTCACATTTCCGTAAATGTGCTAAAATAGCAGGTGATACATCGGGAAATTACCACCCTCATGGCGAGCAAGTAGTTTACCCTACACTCGTGCGACTTGCACAGCCCTGGCTAATGAGATATTTATTGATAGATGGACAGGGTAACTTCGGGTCGATAGACGGCGATCCACCTGCTGCTATGCGTTATACAGAGGCTAGACTGCATAAAGCTGCAGTAGATTTGATGGACGATTTAGAAAAGGAAACGGTAAATTACAAGGGTAATTACGACGAGACCCGTAAAGAACCAGAGGTTTTCCCTTCAAAATTCCCAAATATGCTGGTTAACGGTGCCACCGGTATCGCTGTTGGTATGGCGACCAGTATGCCTCCTCACAACATTGGCGAGGTGTGTGATGCCTTGATAGCTCTCGTTCAGAATCCAGATTTAGAGCCATTGCAACTAATGGAATATATAAAAGGACCTGATTTCCCAACCGGAGGCTATATCCTAGGTAAATTGGGCATAAAAGATTATTTTTGCACAGGTCGTGGTAAAGTGCGTGTGCGAGCAAAAGCCGATATCGAAAGAAGGGCTGATGGTGCAGAACTTATCATCGTCACAGAAATCCCCTATCAAGTGTCAAAGAACCTTTTGATAGAAAAGATAGTCGAGCTGGTAAAAGACAAAAGGGTGGAAGGCATAGCAGATATCAAAGACGAGTCTGGTCGTCAAGGAATGCGTTTGGTGATAGTGGTTAAGCGAAATGCTGATGCTACAGTCGTCCTAAACAACCTTTATAAATATTCTCAACTGCAAGGCACTTTCGGAGTGATAAATCTCGCTTTGGTAAATAATGTGCCCAAAATATTGAATATAAAAGACCTTTGCATGGAATTTATCAATTACCGTCACGATGTGATAGTCAATCGCACGAGATTCTTGCTTAAAAATGCCGAAGAAAGACTTCATGTTTTAGAGGGCTATCGCATAGCTTTGGATAACATAGACGAAGTGATAGAGACTATCAAGAAGTCTGAATCCACCCAAGCTGCAAATGATAAACTTCAAGAGAAATTTGGTCTGTCTGAGATTCAAGCAAAGGCTATTTTGGATATGCGACTTGCCCGCCTCACAGGACTGGAAAGAGAAAAGATAGAGAATGAGTATAACGAGATAATTCAGACAGTGAAATCACTAAAAGAAATACTTGAAAATAGACAACTTAGATTAGATATCATCATAGCCGAAACCAAAGAAATCAAGGCAAAGTTCAATGACCCCAGAAGGACACAAATCATAGCTGATTATAGTGGTGATTTAAGCGACCTTGACCTGATACCTGATGAAAATGTAGTGGTGACTATTTCCCACGAAGGTTATGCTAAACGGATAACCATAGACTCATACAGGACACAAAGCAGAGGCGGAAGGGGTGCTACGGGCACAAACCTGAAAGATGATGACTTCGTGCAAGATATATTTATCGCTTCTACTCACGACTATATATTATTTTTCACAAACCACGGCAGATGCCTATGGTTGCGTGTTCACGAGCTACCAGAGTCAACCAAACAATCAAAAGGTCGTGCACTGGTCAACCTTATCGAGCTAGAAAAAGACGAGAAAGTGAAGGCTATGATCACGACAAACTCTTTCCCAGAAACGAATTTTGTGATGATGGTCACCAAAAAAGGATTGATAAAAAAGACTTGTTTACAAGCCTTCTCAAATGTCCGAACCAAAGGAATAAAGGCTATAAACCTGCTAGAAGGGGACGAGCTAATCGATGCCAAAATCACCGACGGTGAAAGTGATATCTTGATAGCCACTGCAAATGGTATGGCAAATCGATTTATGGAATCACTCATCAGGAGCACTGGTCGTGGCACACAAGGCGTTCGTGGTATCAAACTGCGTGAAAAAGACTGTGTGGTATCTATGGTCGTGGTGCGGAGGAATGGCACTATACTGGCAATATCAGAAAACGGTTATGGCAAGCGAACTTCAGCAGAAGATTACACTGCGAAAGGTCGCAATACAATGGGTGTCATTACCCTAAAAACAACTGAGCGAAACGGGAAACTTGTTTCATTAATGGAAGTAATAGACTCAGATGATTTGATGATAGTCACCAAAAATGGATTAGTTATTCGTCAAAATGTGGGAGCCCTAAAAGTGCAAGGCAGAAATACCCAAGGCGTTCGCTTGATAAACCTCCTTGCCGAAGATTCCGTTCACGATATTACATGTATCGAAAACGAAGAGGAAAAGATGAGCGAAGCTATATTAGAATCAGCTGAAAAGAACCATTCTACCAGCTCAGAAGAAGTAGAAATAACAGACATTACCCCTGATAATGTAGAGGAATAAAACTCTATATTATCAGGGATATTAGCTTTTTGACGAAATAATTCTACCAATTCGTCAAATATATGAAGATTTTTTTTCCAAATTACTAAACTTTACAGCATCAAGAGCATAATTTTGTTGACTAAAAACTCTATATATATTCATTGTAAAAAAAAATTACAGTGAATATATGATTATGTTAATAAAACATTAATATTTAATAATTTAAACACTTTGGCACGGTTTTTGAAAATACTAAAGTAGCCATTAATCATAATTAAAAAAACAAAAAAAAATCAATTAAAAAAAATTAACCAAAAAAAGTAACATTATGAAACCTTACAGCAATTTAAACAGCACCATGTACAACAGAGATGTATTAAGACTGAAAAGCCCAACAAACAGAAGGAAAATGATTATTAACAACGTACTTCTGGGCACTTCTATTTTTGTTTACAGTGAACATTCAAGAGCAAATGAAAACCACTCATGGTAGTAGCAAAACTTTAAAATTTTTATTATGAACAAAAAATCAATTATTTTCGTTATTATAATTTTAGTAAATATG
>WRIO01000050.1 GCA_009782695.1 Candidatus Cloacimonadota bacterium | reverse complement strand
ATTTATTGTCTTGATTAGGTATTTGTAATGAAAAAATTAAAATTATATTTAGACACAAATGTGATAGGTTATCTTGATGAACCGGCATCACCAAAAGAGATGGCAGAAACTCATGATTTGTGGGATAGAATAAAAAATGAAGAATTTGAGATTGTTCTTTCGAGTGTCACTCTTGGTGAGATTTATGCTACAACAAATTTAGAAAAAAGAGGAATACTATCAGCATTTATTGGTGAAATTCACTACTCAGAAGTAGCTGTGAATGATGAAATAAAAAGGATTTCTGAGCTAATAAAATCAGCTGGTATTCTTATCTCAAATAATGAAACAAATGACAGACTTCATATTGGATGTGCATTGTTTACAGGTGCTGATGTTTTAATTTCCTTCAATTTTAAACATGTTGTTAACATCTCTACAATTAGAGAAGTTAAAATAATAGCTCTCAGAGAGGGGTATAAAATGATGGATATCATATCCCCGATTATGTTCAATATCAAAGGAGAAAACAAATGACTTTAGACGAAATTCGAGAAACTAGAAAGAGAATGGGTGAGGAGACAAAAGGTATGACTTCATCACAACTAGCTGAGTACTTTGACAAAGCTGCAGAACCTATGAGGGTACTGTTATTACAACAAAAGCAGGATAGAGAAGCAAAAAACAAAAAGTAGCCATTTATAAACAAAAACATAACAGTGGAGAGCCAGACGCTCTCCGCTACAATAGAAATATTCCCTTGACAAAAAAGCCCTATTTTTAGACTTGACACCATAAAAAAACAGAATAAAAGGTGTTAAAAAATGTCCATAAAGAATTTTATTTTAGTCCTTTTACTTGCCTTTACTACATTACTTTTTGCCAAAGTGAAAATAGATAGTATTTTTGAGAAGTTAGGGCAAAGGATACCTGAAAACAAAGTGGTGACTATCACTGAGTTCAAGGGGAATTATACAGAGCAGTTTACCCAAGAGCTACTGTCTTACCTGATAAATGTCAAGCAGACAGAAGTGGTCGATTATGAGCGACACAAAATGGTTCTGGAGCAAAATCTGCTCTATGCAGAGCCAGTATTTGATGATAAATATACCGATGCCTTGCCGAGTTTAGTTAGCCCTGACATAGGTTTGTTCGGCTCAGCGAATATGCAAAAGAGCAATTTTTTGTTTAAGCGCAAAGAGCATCTCGATTACCAGATAAACCTGATAGAGCTTGCCACAGGCGTGATGATTTATAGCGACAACGACAGGATAATAGCGAAGCATAATCCGCCTATATTGTTGCTAATTGTCTTGATAGTCTGCATACTGGCGCTTGCCCGTGCTATTATTTATATGAAAAGGGGCTACAATGTTCGGTATGTCATCATCTCAGCTATGTCGTTGATAACCCTGATTATTGTGTGGTATTTGGTGTAACAAATCAAAAAAGGAGAAAAAATGGAGTATAACTTTACAGAAATAGAAAAAAAGTGGCAAAAAAAGTGGGCTGAAGCGGGTGTTTTTAATGCAGAGAACAACTCTAAAAAACCGAAGTATTATGTGCTATCGATGTTCCCTTATCCCTCTGGACCGCTACACATGGGTCATGCCTCAAATTACAGCATAGGGGACGCTATAACCCGCTATAAAATGCAGCAAGGCTACAATGTGCTGCAGCCGATAGGCTATGACTCCTTTGGTATGCCGGCAGAAAACTTTGCTATCCTAAACAATTCGCACCCCTCTATCACCACAGAAAATAATATAAAGATTATGCGAGAGCAGTTTCAGATGCTTGGCATAGCTATAGATTGGTCACGCGAGCTTGCCACCAGCCGAAGTAATTACTATCATTGGGGACAATGGCTTTTTAAAAAACTGTATGAAAATGGACTTGTTTATCGCAAGTCCTCTTGGGTAAATTGGTGTGACGAGTGCCAGACGGTGCTAGCAAATGAGCAGGTCGAGGACAATAAATGTTGGCGCTGCGACAGCGAAGTTCGGCAAAAAGACTTGGTGCAATGGTTTTTCCGTATCACAAAATACGCCGAAGAGCTGCTTGATTTTAGCAAAGTGATAGATTGGCCCGAGCGCGTAAAGGCTATGCAGACTAACTGGATAGGCAAGAGCCACGGCACAGAGGTCGATTTCCCGCTGGAAAATAGCGAAAAAGTGATCAAGGTTTTTACCACTCGCCCCGACACCCTGTTTGGAGTGACATTTATGGCATTGCCTCCAGAACACCCACTTGTCACGCAGTGGCTAACGGACCCTGCTGTAAAGCCAGATTTAGCGTCCTTCTGCCAAAAAGTAATAAATGAGGACAAGATAGCTCGTAGCTCAGCAGACACCACCAAAGAAGGTATTTTTAGTGGGCATTATTGCCTGAACCCTGTCAATGGCGACAGAGTGCAAGTTTGGATAACCAATTATGTGCTGATGGATTATGGCACAGGGGCTGTGATGGCTGTCCCTGCCCATGATCAGCGGGACTTTGAGTTTGCTAAAAAGTATCAGATAGATATGAAATTGGTGATAAACAAGCCCGATAGTGATCTGGTTTTAGCAGAGATGACTCAGGCTTACACAGAAGAAGGTGTGCTGGTAAACTCGGGAGAGTTTAGTGGCTTACCCTCTGAACAATCAAAAGAAAAAATCACAAGCTGGCTTGCCGAAAAATCTATGGGAAACAAGACAGTGACTTATCGGTTGCGAGATTGGGGTATTTCCCGTCAACGCTATTGGGGTAACCCCATACCGGTGGTTCACTGCGAAAAGTGTGGTATCGTGCTCGTGCCAGATGCAGATTTACCCGTGCAATTACCCATGAATGTGCAAGTGGGGAAGACCACGCAAAACCCTCTACTATCTGTGGATGACTGGGTGAACACCCCCTGCCCCAAATGTGGTGCTCCTGCCCGTAGAGAAACAGACACTATGGACACTTTTGTCGATAGTTCGTGGTATTTCGCCCGCTACACTGACCCTCAAAATGACAAAGCACCCTTTGATATAAACACCGCAAACTACTGGCTACCGGTTGACCAATACATAGGCGGTATAGAGCACGCCTGCATGCACCTAATGTATGCCCGCTTTTTTCATAAATTTATGAGAGATATAAAGCTCGTGAGCTCCGATGAACCCTTTGCCCGCTTGCTTACACAAGGTATGGTGCTAAAAGACGGCTATAAAATGTCAAAATCAAAGGGAAACACTGTAGACCCCCAAGAGTTTATCGATAGATACGGTGCTGATACTATCCGTGTGTTTGTGCTTTTTGCCTCGCCACCAGAAAAGGATGTGGAGTGGAGTGATGACGGTGTGAAAGGTGCATTCCGTTTCTTGAATAGACTGTGGGTATTTTTTCAAAATCTGCCGACAGAATTTAAAAAGCAACTTCCCACAAATTCAGCAGATACTCTACAACCTGCTATCAAAGACCTGCGATATAGCACGCATTACACTATAAAATTTATAAAAGAAGATTATGAGCAGCGTATGCAGTTCAACACGAATATCGCCGCTCTCATGGAGCATTTCAATCTGCTTTTTTCGATAAAAGACACCCAAAACCTAAACACTTCTGAAAAGGATGTTTATCGGCAGGCGTGCTTGATACTCCCTATACTGCTGTATCCTTATGCCCCGCATTTGGCAGAGGAGCTATGGGAGATATGTGGTCACACGAGCTTTGTCCATGAGTTTGGCGAGCTGGATTACGACCCAAAATTCTTGCAAAAAGACGAAGTAACTTATGTGGTTCAGATAAACGGCAAAATACGCGGAAAGGTCGAAGTGTCGGCGGACGCCACAGATGATGCTGTAAAGCAGGCAGCTATGCAGATAGATAATGTAGCGAAGTCCCTGGAAGGTCAGACTATCAAGAAAATCATAGTGGTCAAAGGGAAGCTGGTAAGCATAGTTATATAAAATTAGAAATTAGAAATTAAAAATTAGAAATTAGAAATAGTGGTGTGCTACGCACGGATGCAAGCACTTCGTGCAGCCGGTGGCCGCTGCGCGTCGTTGAGGACAAACTTCGTTTGTCTTTGAAAGTTGAGAGGGCACTAGTTCCGTAGGGAACGATGTTCACTTCGTTAGGCATCGTTCCCTACGATTTCTCCCCCCAAAAAAAAACGGAACGGGCATTACACCCGTTCCGTCTATTTATTTTGCCTGATAAATTACTTCATCAGTATCATTCTTTTTACGGATTGATAGTCATCGGACTTCATTCTGTAGAAGTATATACCGCTACTTACAGGATGTCCTGCGTCATCTTTTCCTTCCCAAACTACATCGTGTGTCCCGACAGACATATTGTGGTCTATCAGGGTGGAGACTCTTTGACCTTTGATGTTGTAAACTTCCAAGGTCACATGTCCTTCTTTCCCTACTGAGAAACGAATAGTTGTCTCAGGATTGAATGGGTTCGGATAGTTTCCGACCAGCTCTGTTGCAAGAGGTGGAATTTCAGGATCTACTATACTGACGCCACCTGCCCACACTCTGATGTCATCTAACCTTAGGTCTCTTTCCCCAGAAGTGTTATAATGACGGAAGGCAATATAGGTCGGTAATCCTGCATAAGTATCTAGATTAACTGTGATCATTTCCCACTGGTTCGAAGTGGTGGCACCAGTCAATACAGCAGTAAAGTCTTCCACATTATTACCGCCTTGTGATATCAGCACTTGATAGTGTTCTGTAAAGAGAGTTTCATGATTTCCTGCTACCCAGAATTCTAGTGTGATATGATCATCGTTTCCAAGGGTTGGGAAGTCTAGCTTTGGAGTGAGTAGCCAGTTATCCGGAGTGAGAGCTCCCACGCCACCTGCCATCCAAGAAGCACTGATAGCCACGCCTACGCCTGTGTGAACATTTGCAAGAACTGCTGACCGCATCCAGTTACGACCGTCTCCGTCATTGTCTATGACTAACCAGTTTACTGGAGGGAAGGTAGTTCCTTCAAACCCTTCTTCGAAAGGCAGAGGTAACACTACACCCGAAGGTATATTAGCCACCACAACAGATGCAGGTTCAGAAAGACCTGTGGTATATACAGTTTTCACTTCGTATATAGTATTGCCAGTGTTTGCAGGTGCATTTAAGTCTCTGTAAGTGAGGAGTGTGACAGGAGCTTGGTTTAGCAGAGTTCCTTCGCGATATACATTGTAGCCGAGTAGGTCACGTGTTTGCAAGCGAACATTTTCTTCGTCTGTGCTTTGGTCATCAGCTTCCACGCAAGCTAAATCAGCAGGCATTTCTGGTAATACCAAAGGCTCTTCGTCTGAAGTCCAGCTACTATGGCTTAGCCTCACAGGGTTACCAGCTGCATCAGTGGCAAAGCCAGCAGATAAGTAGTTTGCTGATATCGGTGTAGTCATTTGATAAGAAGTATACCAAGTGCCATTTACAGCGTAAAGGTTACCAAAATTATCCACGCCAGGACCTGCGTCTCTTGCCAGAGGATAAGCCAGACCGGTCAGCACGCATTCGAACCCAATCCAAAGCTCTTGGGTGGGGTTGATTACGAGAGGTGGTATATCCACTTCATGCCATCCACCGTGTGATATTTCGGAGCTGGGGACAGCCACAGAGCGAACTACTGTGCCGGGGTTAAAGGTCGGATAGGCACTACCACCTGTCCATACTTTTACTGTATATGCACAATTCGCTAAAATATGCGAGGTGGGGTTGTTAAGGACAGCAAAGGCGACTTTCGTCAGGTTTAATCCTGACACGCCCATTTCGACTAAATGCTGAGCGTTAAATCTATTTGCACTGTTTATTGTGATAGGGCTAGCCGCAGTAGCATTCCAGCCACTTGCAGTTGGTGCATTTCCTGGGTATAAATCTGTATGGGTGAACCAGATGCTTGCTTCTGGCACATCCCAGTTTAGAGTTACATTATTTTCGTTTAAGTTAGCAGTCAGGTTGTTTGGTGGGTATTTAAGCTCAAACGGAATAGTGTTCATACCGGTTGCAGTATTTGAGGGGTTAGATTCTACCATAGGATTTCTATATATAGTAGTGACATGATAAGTGTGGTTGACAGTAGGCACAGCTGAGTTGTCTGTATAGTTAGTAGCTGTGATGATGTCAATGGTCAATGGTTCCCCGTCACGATAAACCTTATATCCATGTATAGTTACTGTCGGTTTGATGGTCGGTCTGGTCCAAGCCAAACGGACAAATCCATCTCCGCCGGTAGCTGTCAAGGAGACAGGAGGCATATAGCCTACATAAGCTATAGTCTCATTTGGTAAAGAGATGCCTGTGTCATAAACAGCACGCACGCCATACTTCAAGCTGCCTGCAGGGGCGTCTATATCATTGTAGACACGTGCAGTGATAGGAGTAGGATTCATTAGTGTGGCTCCACGATATACATTGTAGCCGACCAAAGCACGAGTGTCATCGTTGTTTATTACTTCTTTTGGATCTGCTTCTATCAAAGTAGGAGTGTCAGCTCGGAAGCTACCTATCAAGGTATTTGTCACTCTGGTATCTATCGGAGTGCTGTAATGTGCTAACTGCACAGGTGCACCGCCAGATGAAACATAAGCGCGGATGGCGTTATTCCTGTCCCAACCTGCCAGTTCTGCAAGTGAACCCCATTCGCCGCCACTAAATACGAGGTCGCCAAATCCACCACCGTTTACACTAGGACCATTGTCATAACCCATTGGGTAAACACTGCCAGGAGCAGGTGAAGTGATAGCTAATCCGAACCATAATTCTTGATCGATAGGGATCCGAATTGGAGTAGATAAGGTTATATCATTCCAAACGCGGGTTGTAAGCGTTTGGGTGACAGCTTGTGTGTGAACCAATGCGCCGACTTCATAATCATCTTCATTGTTGTAATATCCGCCTACCCACACGCGAACTGTGTATGAGTGGGCGACATCGAGGTTTGGCATAAAGCCTACTTGCGTTAGGTTACCACCAGCAGCGCCTAAAGCACCCAGCTGGGCGGGAGTAAATCTTTGAGCAGCTGTAAAAGCCGATCCTCCTAAACCATAAGCACCTATGTAGGTGTTTGCTTGAGTATGAGTGAAATATCCCTGCACTACTGCTGGCACGTTCCATGTCAGGTTTACATTGTATCCGTTGACAGCTGCTGCTATACCGTTTGGTTGCAATAGAGTGTCAACTAATTTGATAGCTACATTGTCTATAAAGACAGAGAGCGATGATATACCTTGTGGGGCTTGGTGATGGAAAGCTACATATATATCGGTGTTCATATAATTTGATATGTTCACTTGATATGGTTCCCAGTTTGTTCCGCTCACGGTGACAGCACCTATTTCGGTAAAGCTAGCAGGTTGCTTGTCGGTGATCGATA
>WRIO01000049.1 GCA_009782695.1 Candidatus Cloacimonadota bacterium | reverse complement strand
TATCTCGAGTGCTTGAGCGGCTAAAAACATATTTTGCGTAGCAAGAGCTGTGTCAAAATCAACCCACCTGCCACTTTCTGTCCCACTAACTACTATCAACACATTGTTCTCTACTATATTCGGCATGATAGCCTTGCAAAGCTCACCTTCTCTTATCACGCTAAAATGCCAAGGTTGAGCATTCATTGCACTGGGGGCTTTGTGCCCTGCGGATATGATTTTCTGGATACTATCGTCCGACATAAACGAGCTGCTAAACTGCCGGGTGGAATAGACACTCGATATAAACTCGAGGATAGGGTTTGGTTTCGGTTGGCGGGCTAATAATAAAGTGATAGACAATATAGTTAAAACTATCATTGCTGTGATTTTGATTTTCATATTTTATACCTCTTTCTCTTTGAATTTACTGTTCTGTGAAACAAAACCAAAAAAATAAAAGAGAGTTTTGTGTCAAGTTTTTTTAAAGGAGAGCTAGAGGGCAAAAGATTTATTTGACAAAAAAACATATATTAAAAAATTGGTTTTTATATTATGTTTGATATAAATAATCGCAGGTATATAGGAAATAAGTCCAAGCTGGCAGAGTGGATAAGTCAATGTGTTCAAACAAGCTGCATTGGAGATAGTTTCTTTGATGTCTTCGCAGGGACTTCTGCTGTATCTGCTGCTGTGTCGAAAAGTATGAAAAAGGTGATATTAAACGATACATTGGTGTCAAACTATGTGATATACAAGGCATTTTATGGCAATGAGCAATATGATAGAGAAAAACTTTATGATTTTAGAGATAGGATAAATGATTTTATTATGAATTATAATTTGGGAGAAAGCGATCGAAAAGTCGCAGGCTTTTTCTCACAAAATTATGGCGGTAAATTCTTTACCGTAAACGATAGTTATAGGATAGAGACTGTCCGTGACAACATCGAAAAAGAGAAAAATGAGTGGTGCGAAAAAGAGTATAATATTTTATTGGCTTCGCTTATCTATTCCATGGACAAATGTGCTTTGACAGTAGGGCATTTTGATGCTTTTATACAGAGAAAATCTTTTGCTGACAAGTTCCTTTTTTCCTTGATACAGCCTCTTGATTTTCCAGATACTACTTTTGAGGTTTATAATCAAGACGCAAACACTTTGGCTCATACCGTGACAGTAGATATAGCTTACCTCGACCCACCCTATAATAGCAGGCAATACTGCCAGTTCTATCATATATATGAGACCATCATAAAGTGGGACACTCCGGTGCTTTATGGAGTTGCTTTAAAGCCAAAAACAGATAAAATGAGCAACTACTGTCGAACAAGTGCACCAGCAGTCTTTGCAGACTTGATATCGAGCTTGAACAGTAAATATATCATAGTTTCCTATAATAATACCTATCAGTCAAAAAGCAATTCGTCAAAAAATAAAATTCCTCTAGAATTTATAGAAAGCACACTGTCACAAAGAGGAGAAGTGAAAGCCTTTTCGAAAAGCCACAAGTATTTTAACGCGGGAAACACACACTTTGATGACCATAAAGAGTTCCTGTTCGTGCTAGAAGTGAGGTGAATATGTATAAGGAAGAGAATTTATGTAATGAAAATGGAAAACCAAAACAACTTAAGTGGTCTTTTGAAAACATTCGATCCCCGTTCTTTTATGTTGGTGACAAGTATAAGTTAATTAATCAACTAAAAGAAAATTTTCCTGCAGATATAGATAGGTTTATAGAGCCATTTTGTGGTGGGGGGAGTGTGTTTTTGAACACAAATGCTAGAAGCTATGCCTTAAACGATATTGATACCAATATAGTCAACCTTCACAACTTTCTGATGTCTTACTCAGAGAACAAAAGTGTTTTTTGGAATGAGATAAAAAGCACCATCAGTAGATACCAGTTATCCGCTTCCTTTATGGGTAAAGCTGTACCAGAAGATATGAGAAGGCAAAATGTTAAAACATACTTTGCAAGATATAACAAATTAGCATATACAACTATGAAAAATGATTTTAACGCAAATAGAAGTCCCTTTTTATTGTATTTATTGTTAATATATGGGTTTAACAGATTTCTCAGGTTTAATTCAAAGAATGAGTTCAACTTACCAGTAGGCAATGTAGATTTTAACTTTAAGGTCGAAAAAGCATTAAATGATTATCTTGATTATGTAGAAGGGAAAGAAATAAATTTCTACAATCTTGATTTTGTCGACTTTTTAAAGGACATCAAGCTAAAATCGAATGATTTTGTATATCTAGATCCGCCTTACCTAATATCTGCAAGTGAATATAACAAGGTATGGAATGAAGAAAATGAGACCAGACTTATCAATACTTTAGATTGGCTAAACACAAATAGTATCAGGTTTGCTGTTTCAAATATCTTGACCCATAAAAAGAAACACAACGATATTTTTCATAAGTGGGCACAGAAATATAACATCGTCAAAATTAAGAGTAACTATATTAGTTTTCATGATAACTCCGAAAAAGATACTGTAGAGGTCTTAGTAAAAAACTATTAAGGGTACTTATGGAAAAGAGAAAATCACGAAAACCAACCTTTAAACAGATGGCTTATGAAACGGCTATTCGGAACCCAGAGAGATACAAAACAATTTTGACTGCGATAGTAGAATACGAAGGGAGAATATTAAATGATAGTGTGCTTCTAGAAATTGTTTCTGATTTGTATTTACAAAGCATAGTAAGTAGTCCAAATCTCAATATCTCTGATGGCACATTGATAGAGGACATTAAAGAGCAAGTAGCATTTTTGAACAGTACTCGTAATGCTGATGGGGGATTTCCAAAAGGTTATCAATCACGGTTTTGGACATATATGAGAACTTTATCGGAATTAGGTTTTGTTTATGCAAGGTATAACGAGCACCTTTTAATATCAGATATAGCGAAAAAACTAGTCACAGAAGAAATTGACGAACAACAGGCTTTTGGGATACAACTACTATTGTCAAACCGAAAATCCCCCTATAGAAATGTCTTGAACGATTACAATTATTTCAGGTTCATTTTAAAAGTGCTTTTGAATCTTTATCAAAATAAAAAAAGACTTTCATATCATGAATTTATAGTTTCGACTCTTTCAGAAAATGGTAATGTTGATGACTTCTTAACCCTAATATCATCGAAATCATTTCTGTCGTATGATGATGTTTATAGCTATACCAAGACCATAGATATTACCCTTAATAAAGCTGCTACGATGCTTACAGATTACCCTGATGTAGTGCTAAGGATACTTAGAATCACGGGGTTTATAACCGTCATAAGTAAAGGTCAAACATTCATAGAAATCAATACCGAAAAGATCGATTTGTTACATACTCTACTTGAGATAAAATACGATTTGTCTGATCAAGAAAAGTGCATCGATAGACTCTTTTACGAAAAGATTAACAGTTCTTATACTCCTTTTTTGAAGGTATTGTGCCAGTATGATGAGAGATTAAAGTCCAGTAAGCTTAATATAAATAAAAAGCTAAAGGGTATTGTCAATCAATATGACCTGACCGAGATACTTTTGTCGAATTATCTACAAACTGTTGATAAGAAGTCTGTGCCGGAAGAATTTAAATATATTCCAAAGCCTTTACTATTAGAGTTTTTTATCACTTTGTTGATTTTTATAAAGTATGGTAAACAATTCGAAGTTCAACCGAACTATAAAATGGACGCTTTAGGTATGCCTATTTCACACGCTCCTGGTCATAAAGGTGACATAGAAGTATTCAACACAACTCTATTTTGGTTGATAGAAGTAACACTCATAAAAAGTAAAGATCAGCAATTGAATTTAGAGACTACATCTGTTATTCGACATTTAGATCAAAAGAACATAAACTCTGTTAACAAAGTGAAATACCTTTCTTTTGTTGCACCTATCGTGCATCCTGACACAAAAAAGTTTTTTGATTATTGCATATATGACAATAAACGAAACAAGTTAAAAATTTACCTTAAAGCTTATAATTTAAATGATTTTTTAGACATCACTATGAAAATAAATAATTTAAAGGATATGGAAACTTACACCAAGAAAATGGCAAAATAAAATTAAAATTTGTAACATTATCAAAAAAGAATAGTTAATAATATAATTCTCGTTAAGTCTGTTTTGTGTGATATGACTGCATAAAATCTTATCGAGGTGTAGTATGGCGGGGGTCACAATGCGAAATGCTTTGTGGGCTACGCATCTGTAAGGAGTAGAAAATGGACATAAAATTTGATTATACGAACCTTTTTCGTCATAGCAAAATGGAAAAAGGGGTATCAAAAGAACAATTTAAAAGTGAAAAAGAATTGTGCGAAATAGCAAAAAACCTTTTTGCCGCCAAAAAATCAACCGACCCTCTCGGTTTTTGCGAACTGCCAGACCAGAGTGTAGAACACATTTTAGCATACATAAAAAAGATAGAAAACAGATTTGACACGATGGTGGTGCTGGGTATAGGTGGCTCAGCCCTGGGTAACAAAGCTGTTTACAAAGCTATCAAGACCCAAAAGAAATTAAAGCAGCTCTATGTTTATGACAATGTTTGCCCATATTTTTGGGACGAAATACTCACCACTATAAACCCCGAAAAAACTATCTTTAATGTAATCTCCAAATCCGGCACAACCGCAGAGACATCGGCTTCTTTTATGTTTATCATAGATTACCTAAAGAAAAATTTCCCCGCTGACTACAAAGACAGACTGATCATCACCACCGACAAAGAAAAGGGTTTCCTGCGTAAAATAGTTGAAACAGAAGGCTTTCAAGGCTTTATAGTTCCCGACAATGTGGGAGGTCGCTTTTCTGTGCTTACCGATGTGGGGCTCGTTTCCTCTGCCTTTGTGAGAATAGATATAAAGGGGCTTCTAGCAGGTGCGAAAGCTATGCGGAAGCATTGTGACGAGCAAGACATCATGAAAAACCCTGCTATGATCATAGCTTTGAGCCATATTTTGTATATGCAAGCAGGCAAGAATATCTCAGTAATGATGCCCTACTGCAATGCTTTATACGATATGGCTGATTGGTATAGGCAGATTTGGGGCGAAAGTTTGGGCAAAAGATACAGTTTAGACGGGAAGGAAGTTTGCGTGGGTCAGACACCTGTGCAAGCACTCGGAACCACAGACCAGCACTCGCAAGTTCAGCTATATGTGGAAGGTCCCAAAGACAAGATTTTTACCTTTGTCATGGTTGAAAACTTCAAAAAAGATTACACTATACCGAATATTTTTACAGATAGAAAAGAGGTAAATTACCTTTGCGGAAAGCCTTTCTCTGCTTTGCTAAATGCAGAATGCCTTGCCACAGAACTGGCTCTGACAGAAGTGGGCAACCCGAACCTAATGATCAAAATGAAAGAAATAAGCGAAGAAAATATCGGAGCTTTTATCTATTTATACGAAGCTGCCACCGCTTTTGCAGGCTATATGCTCAATATCAATCCACTGGATCAACCCGGCGTGGAGGCAGGCAAAATAGCCACTTATGCCTTGATGAACAAAGAAGGATTTGACACAGAACGCGAAAAAATAAAAAAATATATAGAGAATAAAGATAATCAAGGGGATATCTTATGCATCGATTAGAGGACTTAGAATACATCAAAAAGCTTGATAAATATGACATGTATGGCAAAACTATGGGCATACCAGATCAGATCCAAAAAGCTTATTTTGAGCCCATAATACATAAGCCAAAAGACTTTACAATTTCCAGCAAAAAAATAAGGCAAATACTGGTTTGTGGTATGGGTGGGTCGGCTATCGCTGGCGATATAATTCGCTCATATTTTAATATTGACTTGCCTATCACAGTGGTGAAGGACTATCATTTGCCATTCGTGGGTTCTGAGACCATGTGTCTATTCGTCAGCTACTCAGGCAACACAGAGGAGACCTTATCTTGCCTAAAAATAGCTAGCGAACATCATGCCCAACCTATGATAGCAGCTGTGACAGTAGGTGGCAAAATGAAAGAAATGATAGACGGCAAATACCTTTGGTTAGAAGCACCAGCAGGCTATCAGCCGAGGGTGGCGCTAGCTTATATGTTCTTCTCCGTCCTAAAAATCTTAGAACTTTTCACCATAGTGGAAGACCACACAGAGTGTGTAAAAGAAATCTTCGACTCCATGAAAAAAAAGATAATTCCTATGAGTGTGGAAGTGGAGGTTCGCCAAAACATAGCGAAAACTGCCGCTATCGCTATCCAAAATAAAATACCGATAATATACAGCTCAAATCCCGAACTAAATAGCGTGGCTTACCGCTGGAAGTGTCAGATAAATGAGAATGCAAAGCAACCTGCTTTTCACCATACCTTCCCCGAAATGAACCATAACGAGATAGTGGGCTGGGAAAATAAAGAACTGACTAAAAACTTTATCCCTATATTCTTGCGAAGGCATGATGACGAGGATCATTATGTAAAAAGAATAGAGATTTTCAAAGAACTGTTGGCAAAAAATGATGTGCAATTCCTCGAATTTTTCGGTAACGGCACAGTGCACAAAGATGGCGATGATGAGTTTTATTTCTTGCCACCCATCATCAACTCATTGGTGTTTTTAGCAGATATGACGAGCTTTTACCTCGCTATATTAAACGGCGTTGACCCCACAGAAATCAAATATATAGATTACATGAAAGACAAGCTAAAGTCATAAAAAAGGAGCAAAAAATGAAAAAAGAAAAACATCTTTTCACTTCGGAATCCGTCACCGAAGGGCACCCCGATAAAGTAGCTGACCAAATATCCGACGCTATTTTGGACGCAATAATAAAGTCAGACCCAAATGCCCGAGTTGCCTGCGAGACTTATGTCACCACAGGACTGGTCTTGGTGGGGGGAGAGATAACCACCAAGTGCTATGTGGATATCAGTGAAATAGCCCGCAAGACCATAGCGGAAATCGGATATAATAGCGGAGAAATAGGCTTTGACGCAAGCACTTGTGCTATACTCACTTCCATCGACAAACAATCGGTTGACATAGCCTTAGGGGTAGATAAAACCGAAGCAAAAGCTACAGGAGCAGGCGATCAAGGAATGATGTTCGGTTACGCAGTGAAGGAGACCCCTGAACTGATGCCATATCCTATTCATCTAGCTCACAAATTGGCAGAAAGACTGGCTTTTGTGCGAAAAGGCAACAAAACTACCAAGCCTATATTGACCTACTTGCGACCAGATGGCAAGACCCAAGTCTCTGTGGAATATGATGATGACAACCGACCTGTTCGGATAGAAGCGATAGTAGTTTCTACCCAACATAATCCAGATGTCACCTTAAAAAAAATCCGAGAAGATATATTGAAGCATGTCATCAAACCTGTAATACCAGCCAATATGATAG
>WRIO01000048.1 GCA_009782695.1 Candidatus Cloacimonadota bacterium | reverse complement strand
CATCCAACTTCGTTGGAAATTATAAATGACAAAATACCAATGACTCGTAATTTGTCCTTTGTAACTTGTCATTATTAACTGACACCCCTCTCCGCAGGGCGGGGAAAAATAAGATATCCTACGGACGAATAAAAGCCCACACCCCGTCAAGCAAGCTTGCCACCCCTCTCCGCAGGAGCGGGGAAAAATAAGGTGTCCTATGACTTGTAAAGTGGTTCTTCACACCGGGAAAGTGAGCGGAAGGCTCAGGTACGCCTTCCCTACGAGTGATATTCCTTACTGTTAAAGGAGAAATAAATGCAGTATAGAAAAAGAAATGACCGCACGATATATACCCAAAAGGTAAGTGGTCATAAACTGTTAGAGTGGTTATACACTAAAAAATGTGCAAAACCTATATTATGTCTTATTACGCAAAGTTGCGTAATAAGTTCTATTTGCGGGTTATTTTCTAATACCTTTTTATCAAAATACTATATTCCTTATTTTATTAAAAGTAATAATATAGATATGTCAATATGTGAAAATATATCAAGTTCATTTAAAAGTTTTAATGATTTTTTTATCAGGAAACTAAAACCTGATGCTAGACCGATAGATACAGCCCCAGATAGCGTAATATCACCTGCTGATGGCAAGATATTGGTTTATCCCGCAGTAGATTATACTGATGAAACAGAACCTCCAGAATGTTTAAAAAACATCAAAGGTAAAGATTACACAATTTATAATTTATTACAAGACAAAGAATTAGTCCAAAATTTTAAGAAATGTTCTGTAGCTGTGATACGCCTCTCCCCCACCGATTATCATCGTTTTCACTTTCCTGTTTCTGGGATTGCGGGTGAAACTCGGGAGATAAATGGTAAATACTTTTCTGTCGATCCTTTTGCTTTGAGCAAAATACCAAAGATTTTTTTTGAGAATAAGCGAACTGTGTGCGAAGTGAAAAGCCAAGATATGAGTGACTATTTATTTTTAGAGGTAGGGGCGACCTTAGTGGGGTCTATCAAACAGACGCATCTCCCCCACTCTGTTGTGGTGAAAGGTTCTGAAAAAGGCTATTTTCAATTTGGAGGATCAACCGTAATCTTGATTTTCCAGCAGGATAAGGTGATATTTGATAGTGATCTGATAGAAAACTCACGAGAGGGTATAGAGACGATAATCAAAATGGGTGAAAGAATCGGACGAATAAATATCTATTGATTAAATATATATAAAATTTATTTGACAAAAAGAGGGTATAAATTTTTTTTGGATATTATGTTCAAAGAAACGACATTAGAAGCCTTGATAAGCGGTAGCAGAAAGGTTTGGAACCTAAAAGATTGGTTAGATACCACAGGTGATTTCATCGTGGAGGATATCGCCTCGCACACAGATGACAAAAACATATTGCAAAATTTTGACTTCAGTCTGTCGTTTATGGATATTTATTATCGCGCCCTGACAAAACATTTGGCAAACAATGAGACCATTTTTAATTCATGCCGTTCGTTGCTCATTTTGCTTGATATTAGTGAACACCTGTTAGCAGAGGAATATTTAGGAAAAATCGTGCGGATGTTTGGGGCTAAATCAGAGAATTTGAACATAAATTTCACACTGTATTTGAAAAGCCAGATTACGCTTGAAAAGCTTGAATATCGAGAATCGAATGATTATTTTTTACAAACTCTGAGAGATATGGTGGGAAAAACTACTTTTAACGAAAGATTTTATTTATATTTAGAGTGGTGCAACCTGTTTACCAAAGCGAAATACTATGATATAACAGAAAGGATATTAGTAGAAGCAAGAAAGATAATACCCTCAAACTCCAGTATGGTATATTCCAAGATAATAAATCAATATTTTTTGATAAATAGAAATACTCCTGAAATAGCTATGAATTATTGTGCAGAACTACTAAATTGTCCTATCGAAACCTTGAATTTTAACGAGTGGTATGATGTTTATTTGTTCTGCGGAGAATATTACACCACCAGAAAAAACTATGAAAAGGCGATACTATCATTTTCAACCTCAAACTCCTTTTTTATAGACAAATGGCGTCAGTATGTTGAAAAGATAAATTCTCTACAAGATTTTATCCCCCGCACAGATTATTTGGAGATAAAGGAACGATTGGAAAACAAGATATTAGAGCTTGTGTCAGATTATCACCTGCATTATACCTTCTTGCTAAACTCTTTGAAAAGTGCTTATGATGAGGTCAAAGAGCTTAGTAACAAGAACTTCAATCTAGCTTTTGCTGATACTCTCACAGGCTTAAACAATCGGCGTTACCTGCATGAACAGTTTGAGGTCTTGATGGAATCTGCTATCGCTGATGGAGTGCCACTTTCTTGTCTTTTTATCGACCTGGACAACCTAAAGCAGATAAATGATAAATTCGGTCACAACCTCGGCGATGTCTCCATTTTATGGGCTTCGGATATGATAAAAGGCTATTTCAAGCGTTCGGATATCATCGTGCGATATGGAGGCGATGAGATAGTGGTTATTCTCTATGAGACAAACAAAAAGATAGCCAAGAACTTAGCAGAAAAGATCAGGAAAGCTATCGAGAAAAAAGTAATCACTGTCCACGAAGGACAAGAGATAAAAATAACTATCTCTGTGGGGGTTTCAGAGGCAGATCCTAGCGAGCTAAATGATATAAATCTTTTGGACAAACTAATCCGCGAGGCTGATAAACTGTGCTATATAGCTAAAAGAAAAGGGCGAAATAGAGTAGTTATCAGTGCAGATGAGGATGTAAATCAAAAAGACGACAATGGCTAAAGTGACTATCGAAGCTGTCAACAAAAGCTATGAAAATGGCTTTAAGGCAGTTAAAAACGCCTCTTTTACCGCTGATGAGAACGAATTTGTGGTGCTTGTCGGTCCTTCTGGCTGCGGTAAGACAACCCTTTTGCGCATGATAGCAGGGCTTGAGACCATCACAGAAGGCAGTATAACCATAGACAATAGGATAGTGAACGATGTCCCTGCCAAAGACAGAGACATAGCTATGGTTTTTCAAAACTATGCACTTTACCCACATTTGACTGTGTATGAAAATATGGCTTTTGCCTTAAAACTACGCAAATTCTCGAAAGCTGCGATAAAAGAGAAGGTATCTAAAACAGCGAACCTACTGAAAATAGAAGAGCTTTTAACCCGACTACCGAAGCAATTATCTGGTGGGCAAAGGCAACGAGTTGCGTTAGGCAGGGCTATTGTCCGCAACCCAAAAGTTTTCCTTTTTGATGAGCCTCTCTCGAACCTTGACGCAAAAATGCGGGTGCAGATGAGGACTGAAATATCTAAGCTGCATAATACACTAAAATCTACTATGATTTATGTTACTCATGATCAAGTGGAGGCTATGACTATGGGGAGCAAGATAGTTGTCATGAAAGAGGGCGTGATACAGCAGATAGGTAAGCCCTTGGAAGTGTATAATAAACCCAAAAATATGTTTGTTGCTTCATTTATCGGCAGTCCGAGTATGAACTTTATCAGGGGAGAAGTGGTTTCGGAAAATGGTTCACTTTATTTTAGCCATAAAAACATAAAGCTTCCGGCTGGTGACAATATGTCTAACTATGTAAGTAAAGAAGTGATTTTGGGCATACGCCCCGAAGATATTTATGACAGTAGATTTAAAGAAAAGAGTGAGACCTTTGTGGAAATAGATAGTTTTTGCGACCTCGTGGAACCACTTGGGAACGAGTATATGGTTTATTTGACCGCTGCTAACAATAGCCTAGTGGCTCGATTTAGCCCAGTTGCTGAACCTGAGATGAATAAAACTCTAAAGGTGAGTTTAGATTTGTCAAAAGCTCATTTTTTTGATATAAATACGGAAGAAACCATTGGAAACTAAATACAACATCACTGAAAATAGCCCTGTGATTTTCACAGCAATCCATAACGGACATAATATGTCTGAAAACCTAAAACAGAAAATATCTATCTCCGAACCAGATAGAATGAGAGAAGAAGACCCCTTTACAGAGCAATTTGTATCTGACAAAGAGAACCATATTATCCAATACACTTCTCGTTTTGAATACGATATAAACCGGCACAGAACGAAGGCTGTATATGAAAAGCCAGAGGACTGTTGGGGTCTGCCTGTTTATCGAAGTGTTGCCTTGACAGAGGCAGAGAAAGAGATGTCTCTGCGAAAATATGATTTGTTTTATGCTACTTTGGACGCTATAATCGATAAACAGTTGCGGTTGTTTGATAGATTGTTGATTTGGGACATTCATAGCTACAATCACAGAAGGCAAGGTGCCGGGGCTGAGTTTGACCCCGGTGAATTAAACCCAGAAATCATCATAGGCACAAATAATTACCAGTTTATATCAGCAGAATGGCGACCTTTGGTGGACAAGATACAGCAGCTATTTATTCAGCAGCAGTTTGAAGGTGATTTTTCCAATAGAGCTACCCGCGAAAGTCACCTTGATGTCAGGCAGAATGTTAAGTTTCCTGGTGGCTTTATGTCTCAATATATAAACCACAAATATACGGGTAGGGTTTGCTGTCTGGCTATCGAATTTAAAAAGATTTGGATGAATGAGTGGACACAAGAGATTGACACAGAGTGTTTTGATAGATTAAAAAAGATATTTAATGTAGTGTGCCAGGGCGTGAGTTTAGACTTTTGATAATGTTTTTACCTAATACAATGAATGTATAACCTTGCTAGTAGCGGAGAGCGTCCCCGCTCTCCACAACATCCGTCCGAAGGAAACATGCTTAATTCCCCTCCAATCTGGAGGGGTGGACGCTTTAGCGGACGGGGTGGTTAGATAAATTATATCCGTCCGAAGGAAACATGCTTAATTCCCCTCCAATCTGGAGGGGTGGACGCTTTAGCGGACAGGGTGGTTAGATAAATTATATCTGTCCGAAGGAAACATTTTCTTTTCCCCACTCCTTGGAGATGGGTGGCAGTTAATAATGACAAGTTACAAAGGACAAATTACGAGTCATTGGTATTTTGTCATTTGTAATTTCCAACGAAGTTGGATGACGGGGCGTGGGCATAGATTTTAACCACCCCGTCATTTTTCCGCAAGCTTCAAAATGCCACCCCTCCAAATGACAGGCTACTACGCTTCGCTTCGTGGTGGATGGGAATTGTCGGTGTGCTACGCACAGATGTGGATATGGAGAGCGAGGACGCTCTCCGCTACAATATTCGTTATCGTTATTTTCGTATTATTTCGGAGGAATTATAAAGAGATTTGGTTTAATTTTTAGCTTATTAATGCTTATAAGCTTTATATCTGCCGAAACTATCAGTGGCAATGTGACAAATAGTAGCAATGGACAACCTATCGAGTTCGCAAGTATAACACTACAAGGCACTTCTGTGGGAACTAGTTCAAATCAAAAGGGTTATTATGTGCTGACAGATGTCAAACCCGGTATTTATGAGATCTTTGTGTCACATATTTCCTATAAAACTGAAAGCCGTATCATCACAGTAAAAGAAAATGAGAGTGCGTATCTAAATATAGAATTATCTCAGCGGTCTATACAAATGGAAGATGTGTTTGTAGTCTCAGAAAAGAATTCTCAAGAAGTCAACACCCGCGAGATACAAATCAGCCGTGTATCAAGAACTCCAAAGCAACTACTCGATGTGGTGCCGATGGTCGAACCTGATATAGTTCGTTCGCTTTTGACCCTACCCGGTGTGACGCCGATTGCCGATTTTTCCAGTGGTATGTATGTGCGGGGTGGCAGTCCCGACCAAAATCAAATACTCCTCGACAATATCGAAGTTTATAACCCTACCCATTTTGGAGGGCTTTTTAGCACCTTTAATGTCGATGCCATAGATAATGTCGAGCTGCTAAAAGGTGGTTTTCCCGCAAAATATGGGGGACGGCTATCTTCTGTGCTAGACATCAGAAACTTAGATGGAAACAGAAAATCACATCATGGGATAGCTCGTTTGAGCTTGATAAGTGCACAGGTCACAGCCGAAGGTCCTTGGTCGATTAGCTCGCAAAAAGGCTCATATATGGGGTCTTTTCGTAGGAGTTATTTTGACCTAATAACTATGGCTATCGACGAACTTCCTGACTATTATTTTTATGATGGACATATAAAAGTGAATTACGACATCTCAAATCGTGACAAGGTGACCGCTAGCTCTTATGTGGGATATGACAAACTAAAATGGGATATCGAGGAGATAGATATAGGTATCGACATAGGCTGGGGTAATAGGACATTTAGCAGTCAATGGACGCATATCTTTAGCCCTCGCTGGTTTTCTTATTTTATACTTGCAAATAGCTATTTCGAATCAGACATCAGTCAAAAAACAAGTAGCGGCTATATGACTCGGTTTAACAACATCGATGACTATACAGTGAAAGGCGTGCTAAACTATACACCGAATAATTATCACCTGCTCGATTTTGGCTTTGATATGAAATACAACACGGTCGATTTTTTAAACACCACTGATATGGATATACCCAAAGAACAACTGGTAAATGTCCAAGTAGAGTCAATTACAAATGACTTTTATTTCCAAGACTCGTGGATAGTAAATGCTTTCTGGACTTTTCAGCCGGGATTTCGGCTTTCGAACTATGCCACCACTAAAATCAATTTGCCCGAAAGCCCAGACGGTAACTATTTTCGTGTCTCGCCCCGTCTGTCTTTGCGTAGAAAGCTGGATGTTGATAGCAATATTTACGCAAATTATGGCAAATATTATCAGTTTCTAGCTCAAATAGGTCCCGTTATCAGCTCTCCTATGGATGTGTGGATGCCTCTGGACGGGACAGTCTCGCCCAGTGAATCCGACCATTATATTTTGGGCTATAAGAATAATATCACAGAAGGTTTGGGCTTTGACATAGAGTTTTATTACAAAGATATGAAAAACATAGTCGATTATAACTGGGATATCGAGGAAGAGTGGGACAATAACACTATGAAACTAAGCGATGTGGTCAATGTTGGCAAGGGACACAGCTATGGTTTTGATGTGCTCCTACGAACTGATAACTGGGGTTTTGCTGGCTTTTTAGGCTACTCTTTGGGTATCACCAAAAATAAATTTCAAAACACAAACCTTAATCCTGTCACTCAAAAACCTAAATATTTTTACCCCAAACACGATAGAACTCACCAAATAAATATGGTGCAAGCGTATAATATATCAGAGCAAACTGGTCGCAGGCTCTGGGGGGCAGAAATGATACTCGGTGCCACCTATACCTTTGCTACCGGACAGCCAGCCGCAGTGCCAGAACAGGTCTATTATGCTGGCGATCATTTTGGGTTTATTTATAGCTATAAGGATGCTGTTAGGTTACCCGATTATTCGCGGCTTGACCTTAGTTACAAGTTGCTGTGGCAAA
>WRIO01000047.1 GCA_009782695.1 Candidatus Cloacimonadota bacterium | reverse complement strand
GTGTTAGAGATGTATGCTAGTATGCTAAAGCCATTTGATGGTTTATCAATGAGTGCTATCTTGATGATAGGTCTCGGCAAAGAGGCTGCTACAGAAGTTTTTAAGCTCTTGTCAGATCAAGACCTAGAAAAAATTACTACTCGTATAGCTACTATGGAAACTGTCGAACCACGCATCCAAGAAGCTGTATTCCAAGAATTTTACGAAATGATAAAGGCACAAGAGTATATCACACTCGGCGGTATAGAGTATGCAAAAGACATATTGCAACCCGCTATCGGTGATGCACGAGCTTTGGAAGTTATCAAAAAAATACAAAGATTAATGCAAGTCAAAGGGTTTAATGTCTTGAAAAAAGTTGATTCTGCTCAACTAATGACCTTTATACAAAAAGAGCACCCCCAAACTATAGCATTGGTTCTTACACAGCTTGAACCAAATCAAGCAGCAAATGTTCTGACAGAGCTACCCGATGACCAGCGAAATGATGTCGTGCGAAGATTTGCTTCCATGGAGAGAGTTTCACAAGATATGATAAACACTGTGGAAGAGATTATCGAGCAACGCATTGACTTCTCGTCACAAGGTAACCAATTCGGTGGTGTCAGGGCAGTGGCAGAGATTATCAATATGGTGGGAACTTCTGTAGAAAAAGCTATCCTCGACTCTCTTTCTGCGGTTGACCCTGCCCTTGCCCAAGAGATAAAGAATCTGATGTTTGTGTTTGAAGATATTGTGAACCTGGACGATAGGACTATCCAGCAGATACTCAAAGATGTTGACCAAAAAGACCTGGCTATGGCATTAAAGAGTGCTAAAGTCGAAGTTCAAAATAAAATCTTTAAGAATATCTCTGAGCGTGCTAGTAGCATAATCAAAGAGGAAATGGGCTATATGGGACCTGTGAAACTCAAAGATGTGGAAACAGCCCAACAGACTATACTCGACATAATCCGCAAGAAAGAAGACGCCGGCGAGATACAGCTAACCAAAAGCACAGAAGACTTTGTGTAAACTATTTCCCCCTTCACTCGAAGGGGGATTTGATTTTTACTGCTAATAAATAAAGAAAATGCACCAGAATAAAGAACTCGAAAACACTCCCGCTAGCTATGTGTTTGATATCACACCTGGTCTAGAAGTACGAAATGCTGAGATAACAGATGAATACATAGCTGTCGATAAATCTGTGTTTACAGACCATCAAATATGTTTGATAAGCCATTTGGTTTCTAATGAAGTCTATAAAATCACTACCAAAGAAATCTCACGAATGGAAAAAGATTTTCACAACAAGCTGACAGCTGAAAAGGAAGCATTCGAGATAGAAAAAGAAAAGTTTTCTATAGAAAGAGAAGGATTTGAAGCAGAAAAAAAGAACATCTGGATGAACGGCAACCAGGCAGGTATAAAGCAAACTCAAAACCAGCTTTTATCAAAAGTTACCCAGTTGACAGAACAACTAAAAAAAAGCATAGAAGCTCTGCAACTAAACACAGATGCAGTGATGCAATATCATAAGGAAGATATCTTGCAACTGATCATGAAAATTACTCGAAAAATTTTAAATGTCGAGCTGCAATTGAACCCCGAAATAGTGCTACAAACCGTGAAAAAGTGTTTAGAATACACGAATGAAAAAAATGAAATGCGCGTCCTGGTGAACCCCAAAGATTGGACTATAGTTAGTGAAAATCTAAAGGAACTAGATATCGCTATGGAATTACCCGAAAAGGTAGATATAGTAGCAAGCGAAAACATCGAACAAGGTGGCTGTCGGGTAGAATTTAAATCAGGGTCTGTCGATGCTGATATCGACAGCCAATTCAATGAAATACAACGAAAACTGCTCAGAGATCTGTGATTCTCCAAAGTTAATTTCTCTAAGAACGGAGGGCTCATCAGCGAAAATAAATACAATTGGAAATTAGATAAATACTCTAGCTTGATAGACAAGATAAATCCTATCAAGCAAAACGGCACTGTGTCCCAGATAGTTGGGCTGATAGTAGAGTCTATCGGACCAGTAGCTTCTATCGGAGATATTTGCTATATCCACACCAATAACAACGACATTCATTTAGCTGAAGTAGTCGGCTTTAAACAAGAAAAAACTCTACTGATGCCACTAAAAGAGCTTTATGGAATAGCCCCAGGCAATCGAGTGTCTACTTTACGTGAACCTTTTTCAGTAAGTGTAGGAGAGGAGCTACTGGGAAATGTCCTCGATGGATTGGGCAATCCCATGAACACAGATGTTTCCTTAAATTTAAAAGAAACCCGTTCTGTATATAGCTCGCCACCAAACCCTCTCGAACGCGATAGAATCACAGAACCCTTGCAACTTGGGATACGCTCCATAGACGGCTTACTTACATGCGGAAAGGGGCAAAGAGTTGGTATATTTGCTGGCTCTGGCGTAGGTAAAAGCGTGCTACTAGGAATGATGGCAAGATACACTCAAGCAGATGTCAATGTCATCGGTCTGATAGGTGAACGTGGTAGAGAAGTCCGAGATTTTATAGAGCAGGATTTAGGTGAAGAAGGTCTGAAAAAATCTGTGGTTGTAGTAGCCACCTCTGACCAAGCAGCCTTAACCCGTGTGAAAGGGGCATTGGTTGCCACTACCATAGCAGAATATTTCCGTGATAAAGGTCTAAATGTGCTTCTGATGATGGACTCAGTTACTCGCTTTTGTATGGCACTAAGAGAGATAGGTTTAGCTGTGGGTGAACCCCCGACCACAAAAGGCTACACTCCTTCTGTCTTTGCAACTCTGCCAAAACTTTTGGAAAGGGCTGGGACTTCGCAAAAAGGGACTATCACAGGGCTTTATACTGTTCTAGTCGATGGTGACGATATGGATGAACCCATCGCAGACGCCGCTCGCTCTATTCTCGATGGACACATTGTTCTGTCCCGAAAGATAGCTTCCCGAAACCATTACCCAGCAATAGATATATTGAATAGCATCAGCCGTGTGATGAATAGCGTGATAACCCGTGACCATAGGAATATAGCAGGGAGAATACTGGAGCTTTTAGCTGTGTATCGTGAGGCAGAAGATATGATAAATATAGGTGCTTACGCAAGGGGGGCAAACCCGAAAATAGACCAAGCAATCATCAAAATAGAGCAAATAAACGCATTTACAAGGCAACAGATAGAAGAGCCTTCCACTTTCGACGAGACACTAGAAAAACTAAATAATATTTTATAAATAAGGAGTAAAAATGAGCGATTTAAGGAAATTTTTAAAAGCAACTTTTATAGATTTAGACGATATAAAGACAGACCAAATGAAAGGGATAGAGATACCACCTATCCAAAAAGAAGTCAGTGGGGAAATCACAGCTCTACCCGAAGTGGACATAAATAACATCAAAAACCCTGATATATTTGACTGCATAAAGAACCGTAGAAGTAGAAGGGGTTTTACAGACAAGGCTATATCTTTGCATGGTTTATCTTTTTTATTGTGGTCAACGCAAGGGGTGGCGCGAAAGCTACAAGACGACAAAATGACTATCCGAACAGTGCCCTCTGGCGGGTCAAGGCACCCTTTTGAGACTTATCTAGCTGTTCATAGAGTGGATAGCTTAAAGCCAGGTATTTATCGCTATTTACCCATGCAACATTCCTTGACTTTTTTATTCGAAGATATCGATATTCAAAACAAACTAATCGATGGCTCATTAGGGCAGAAATTTGTCGGTAATTGTGCCGTGACCTTTATCTGGTCAGCTATACCATATCGGACAGAATGGCGATATTCCATAGCGAGCGCAAAGATAATCTTGCAAGACAGTGGACATCTGTGTCAAAACCTATATTTAGCCTGCGAGGCGTTAGGTTTGGGGACTTGTGCTATAGGAGCGTATGACCAAAAAAAGATAGATGAATTATTGCATCTCGATGGAGAAGATGAGTTTACAGTTTATTTAGCACCGGTTGGGGTTTGCTAAATAATCGTCCTTTTGATTAATTACAAAACAACTTTACATATCCGTGTCGCACGCCTTTTGTGCTAACGGTGATTTGGCTGGCTTTTACTGCATCCATTACGAATAAAGCGATAGCTATGCCAAAGGGTAATATGTCTGACCTGCCGTCGTTTTTGACAAAGGTTTCCGTAGCCTCATATACAGCTCTTAAAACTTTTTTTATATCATCATAAGATATCTCTGTGCTGTCGATGACACTTTCTTCATATACAGTTAACTCTTTATAAAGCATAGCTATAGCAGTGAAAGTGCCGCCTATACCAACCAGGTTATTTTCTATGAAACTATGATTTTCTAGCTTAACAAAACCCTTTAATATTTTGTAAGCGCAAAACAGGAAATCATCTATACAAGTGAACTCATAAAAGGTTTTTGGGAACATTTCTTTTAAAAAGACAGCACCAACAGGACAACTGATATTATGAACATGGGTTTTGCAAATCAACTCTGTGCTACCTCCCCCGATATCGATCACAAACGGATTCCTGTTATCACTCACAGCATGATATGAACAGATAGCTTCTTCTTCCGCCGATAAAATGCGAATTGTGATGTTGAATCGTTCTCTAACCGTGTCAGTAACTTCACGAGCATTTTTAGCAGTCCGAAGTCCTTGGGTGGCTATGATTACCTTTTCCTCAGCGGGAGACTGCTCTATGATTTTTGCAATAGCTTCTATATTTCTCTTTATGACAAGTGGGGAAAGTAGACCCTCTTTATGCAACCCTTCACCCAATCTGGTGTAAAGAGGTGGGATGTTTTGAAAAGTGAAGTCACTTCCTTCTTTTCTAGCGATGAGTGACTTTATGGAATTTGTTCCGATTTCTATGATGAGGGTGCTTTTCAACATAAAACCAAAAAAAAGGATTGAAAGTAAGTTTTCTGGGGAATAAAGACTTTATCTTTCCAAGACAATGAATAGGATTTATAGACTATGCGTTAAAGGTTGTATTTATAAGTGAGAAATTACCCGAAAATCTTTTCCCAGACATCCATTTCCATACCGATGTCTTCTTGGCAATTGTCACAAATCGGCATCCTGTCGCCAGACATAGATTTTATAGCTATATCCGCACCGCAGTTCAGACATTGCACCACAGCTTCTTGTTTTCTCAGATACATGACATTAAGCATACTTTGGAGGATAGGTTGGTATTCTTTTTCACAGTCTTCAAACTGGGGATTTTCAGTCTCTTTTAAGTAGCTCGCGTATTTTTCTGAGCTGTAAAGTTTACTGTAAAAACGGAATGCTAATTTAACTAAAAAATCTACTTTTATTTTATCTACGACTAGCTCGGGGTTTTTGATGTTGATTACACCTTGGTTTAAGATCAATTGATTTATATATTCTTTTAAGTAGTTTATATGTATTCTTTCCAGTGCCATATCAGATATCCAGTAAATCTACTAACTCTCCAGCTACTTGGTCAATAATCTCGTCAGAGTCATAGTATCCACTTGCTAGACGTTCCTTTACCAGAGCTACTTTTTCTTCACCTAATGTATCGGCTTCATCGAGTTTATGAAGTTCGGTTATATATTTTTGAGCAATCTGTCTTTTTTCTACAAGTGAGTGTATTTCTTCATCAGTGAAAATATCATTGACTACCTGCTCTAGCACTTGATCACTACTGTAAAAGTCGTCTTGTATTTTCTCTTTAATATCAGCAAAATTAGTGTCATTTATCTGGTCCATTTCATGAAGTTTTTGCAAAGCGGTTTGTAAAATAACTTCTGTTGCTTGCAGTTTTAATGCATCTTCTGACAGGACAGATTTATCTTCTAAACTATCTGTTTTTCTTTGGTCGGTATTGTTACCTACCTTTTCCTTCTTCCCTGAAGTAGCCTTGTTCACGCCATCTTGGGTGATTTTTTGGCTTTGGATGTCATCAATTATTCTATTGATCGCCATTTCATCCTCCTGTGGCTACTTTTTTTATTCTATGTTTTTTGTCAAGTGTTTTCTACACAAATCTTTTTATACAATTCTGAGTTTGCTCAGTTTTGTTTATTAGTTGTGCTTCTGAAAACTCAGGTTTATGTAAAATCTCTTCAAAAGCTGATTTTAATCTTTCTAATATTTTTAGCACATTATCGATTTTTTGAGGCTCATTCTCGATATTTGCTTGAGTCAGGTGTCTATCTACAAAAAGGTAAATAGATTTTAAGTTTTTAGCGATTTCCTGTCCCTTTTCAAGATCGAGGGAGATGTTTAATTCTTCCACAATATCTTGTGCTTTTACTATGTATTTTCCTTTATTTTCAAAATCTTTTTTTTCCATATACATCTTGGCTTTATTCAGAAAGGTTATAGCACCTGAAAAGAGCATTACTACGATCTTTCCTCTATTAGTGGTGTTTACATCGATTTGCTTGTAAACTTGGTATCTATTATCCATTTATAACTCCTTATTGTATCATTATTGTGATGGTAGTTGGGCAATTTGTTGTTGTAATCGTTCCATTTGACCATTCCAGTTCTGCATATTTACTTCTAAGGTTGCGAACCGTCTTTCCAATCTTTTCTTTATTTGGTCAACCCTCATCATCTCTCTATCTATTCGGACATCAATGTTCCTTATTATATTTTCGTAATTTTTTTCCAAAACTTTAGTTAAACCTGTTTTATCGTCAAATAATCTGTCTAGTTCCTCACTAAAACTTTTAGCTTTACCGTCTTTAACTGTTAGAGTAAAGGTGTCTTGACTCCCTGTAACTCCGACAGTTTGCAAGGCTGCACCACGAGCGCTACCTCCGAAGACAGTGAATTGCTTTCCATTTTCTGATATACGGATTTCTTCTGGGTCGTCTGAGGTGTATGTTTTCCCTGTGGTTTTATCTTTGTAAGAAACAAAATCTATTTTACCTTCTAAATCATAACTCACTGTAAAATCATATATTCCTGCTTCTGTTTGGTTTGTCCCTGCTATATAAATAAAGTTGTTATTATCAAGACTACCGACTTTTTCTGCAGAAAATAACCTTATAAGATCATCGGGATTCTCGTTTAAGGCTCTTTTGAATTGATCTCTGTCGAAGTCTATCCTGCCACCATCACTTGAGGACATACCCACTTGGGTGAGAAGGGAATATACATCATTGTCTCCACTAAAACCTACTGCTCGAGTGCCTACAAAACCACGCAAGGAGCTACGTAGCATATTCACAGCATAATTACCTGTCAAAATACCTGCTTGCCCTATATCTGCTTTTCCCTCAGAGTCAAGTACGACCTTCGTAATCTCGTCTATATAATCCAACAGTGCGTTATACTCATCTATAAATGATTGAACCTTGTCGGCCATATCATCTTCATTATTTGTGATAGTAAAATTCACTGTGCCTGTATCTTTTAGGCGTATAGAAGCCCCTGGTATTATATCTGTCACTAAATTATTGCTTCTCTGTATCCAGTTG
>WRIO01000046.1 GCA_009782695.1 Candidatus Cloacimonadota bacterium | reverse complement strand
CTTTATTAAAGGTTTCTAAGCTTAATAAATACAACGACATAGCAGCGATAAATATTAATATACTAATTTTTTTCATTTCTTTTCCTTTTCTATTTTAATAACACAGATTTTCGAACTATACTGTGTTTCTCGTCTGCTACTTTTATGAAATAGATACCCGACCCGACCAGCTTACCCTGGTCATTATCGCCATTCCACTGCACGATATGAGTTCCTGTATCCATAATCTCATTTTTTAGATTCTTGACTAGCTGCCCCTTTATATTATAAATTTTGATAGAAACCTTACTTTTTTCTGGAATAGTGAACTTTATGCTAGTAGAAGGGTTAAACGGATTGGGGTAATTTCCATGTACTGTCAGTTTTATATATTCTATTTCTCCATCCTTCTCGTCTACCCAAGGGTTGTCATCTTCTTCATAAACGATATTTGGGTCGATATATTTGATTTGTGAAATCTCGCTCGCTTTTCCATCAAAAAAGGCTTGAACATAGTATCTATATCTGTTGTTTATATCTAATGCTGTTTCGTGATATTTATATATATGTCTTTCATATTCCTCATCATAAGAATCTGGTTCGGAAATAGTAGCTATATGAGAGAATTCCATACAATTCGTCTGTCTATATACTTTGAAATGTTCAAATACCATTGCTCGGTCGGTGTAATCAAAAATGTGATCCCAAGTCAATACTAAGTCATGATTGTCGTCTACCTTACTTCTGATATTATATGCAGGGACCATATATCTTATTCTGAAATCTTTGTCAGAGATTATCTGTCCAGCAGGAAAAACTTGGTTTAGGTAGGCATTACTATACAGATATGGGTCTTTGACATGGACTTTTTCATATATAGTAGGGAATAAATACAAGGTATATGACCCATTTTCGAGCACATTTGTCGAGAAATTGTCTGCTGTGACTGTTATCATAGACTTATCTTTATCCAAAAAAGTGGTAAGGAAAGACACTTCGCCCTTTAGGATGGCACTATTTCCAAAAACTGCTGCTAATATAATATCATCTAAATTAAAAGTAATAATATCAGCTAATACTCCTTCTATGACGAACCTAAATCGAAATGACTCGCTGCTTAGATTAGATGTGATTATCACATTCTCAGAGACTCCGCTGTAGTTTTGTATAAAACTTTGGAACCATACAGTCGACCAAGGCGATCCGGGCTGGCTGGTTTCGACTCGTAGATTTACTCTATTTGCGGTAGTAATCGTTGCTGCATGTTTGAAAGATAAAAGGACAGCACCTATATTTCTAGTGTCTAATTGTGGAGATACTAGCTGTGTGCTACCATTTTGATTTACGCCTACAAACCGGAGTTCAGGTGCTTCTCCACCCGCATTATTTGTTTGCTGCACTGACCATTGGTTTGAATAGTTAACTATCTGCCATCCAGTTGGCAACAATGTAGAGCAGTAGTTTTCAAGGACTATATTGCTTCTATTTACACCTAAATTTATCTCATAGGAGGTAATAGCAATATCATCTGCTGACATCGTCAATAGCAATGGAACTATATCATAACCAAGGATGTCTTCTCCTATACTTACATCGAAAACAAATTGATAAGAGGTATTTGGGAGCATCATCTTTATTTGACTTTCATGTGCTGGTATCACTATGCTTGTGTGATTTGTTTGTAAAACTCCTGTTACATTTTTTATATCTAGATCAGTTGGATTTTTTATGTTTATTATCAGTTTTATATCTTCACCCGCTTCGACTACTCCATTGTTATTTCCATCATAATCATTTATCATATATGACATATATTCAAAACTTCTTTTTTTGACATTTAAAAATATCTGCCTTGTCCATTCTTGAGGTTCTGGATCTGTAAAATTTGATGTGATTCTTAAATTTCCTATTGCTACAATATCTGCAGGTATTATTGTAGCAGTTCGTATAACGAAATATTCGGTATTTGTTTTTGATTCTAAAACATCGAGGTCACCATAAATACCATACCCTTGTTCCACTGTAACCAATGGTGTGTCAAAAGTGAGAGTAACCCTTACATCTGAGGCTAAGGTAGTGCCTGTATTTATCAAGCTTATACCTATATCTACTCTTTCATTTTCTTCTATGATGCCATTGCCATTCTCGTCATGTAGCGCTATTTGGTTCACTGTGACATAAGGTCCCACATTTAGAAACTCGGGTTGGGTGATCAGTAGAGCCATACCGCTTGATAGTGGAGCAGAACCAGGAGTGTAAATATTATTGTAAACATAAGTCAATCCCCGTAACTCAGAATGGTCTTGAAAGCCGACAGTTACATAGTTTGAAGGTTGGTTGGAATCGCCAGGTATGCCAGGATTCCACCTTTTGTATTGTAATTTTATTTTACTATCACCCTTTGGGGTAGGATAGAAAGAAGGATCGTATATTATAGCTTGAAAGGTTACACTATCAGTTGATACATAAAATCCTGCATAACCAAGACTACCATGATATCCTGTTACCCACTTTAAGCAATCCCATTGGATGATGAAAGAGTGATTTACTGTGTCTTCATAAGTATATATCGCTCCACCATAACTGCCTCCAACCACCAAGTCCGTCCAATATGGAGCAACCATAGCTTTTGGAGCGATCGGTCCCGGTAAAGGTAGATTGCGAAAATCACGTTGAGTAGTATCTCCAAACACAAACCAACCATTTGAGCAAATAAATATCTGGTTATACTCTACCCCGTAGTAATTTGCTATAAAAGGCAAAGGCATGTTTACACCACCTTCTTCTACCAATGCTGAATTGTCAACGATTCCTGTGTTTACTCCTCGTGTCTTTATACCTTCCCAGTGGTAAATAGGAGCATCAGGATAAGTTATGTCATTTGAACCATATATGATATATCCATAATCACAAGGTCCTGTCGGGTCAGTAGGTAACCTATCCCCAACAGGAATTTTGAGCTGTATGCGCTCTTCATATCCTTGATTGTTATAGATTAATAAGTCTGCGTCTAGTATAATGCCAGGGAATACAATCGGCAACACAAAAACAGAAAAAGGATCTGCACTGTGATTAACCTGTTGACCGGGTAAAACATTACCAAGAAAAGCAGTAGAGTCCATTACTACTAAATTCGGTGACATGGAAATAAACCTGAGTTCTAAATCATAGCCGGCATAAGTGCCATTGTTAATAAAAGTAAAATATAAACTGGCTGTTGTATTTATAGGTATCTGACTTGGTGTCATACTCATCACATTTAAGTTCATACCTTTTACAGGAATCGTGAGGTAAGACTGCCACTCATCCGAGCCATTTGTAATAGTTATAGTAAAAGGTATTAAGGTTTTGTCGCCGAAAAGAGGGGACACTTCAAAGGTAAATGCGTCATAATAGTTTTGAACTCCTCCTGCTGGCAGAGGACCTAAGGTCGCAGTATCATTTATGATTGTTATCAGATTGTTCTCCGAGGTGATAGTGGCTGATAAATTATTTTCAAGAGAGGTGTTGAAATTCTTCACATTGATAGTCAGCATAATAGTCTCGCCAGGGTTTACTTCTCCGTTATTATTTCCCAAGCTATCATTTATTTGATAGTCTTGAACCGACACGGTAGTGCCTATATTTAGAGCTATATTCTGCTTTTTTGTCACATACCCAGATTTGGTGATGACTATCTCGGCAGTTCCTATTAGGGCTGGATCCAGATTGACATATCCCACTCCGCTATTGTCTGTAATGGCTTTGGTGATATAAGTGATTTGATGAGATGTGTTTTTTTGACAGATAGTTATCCAAGCATCACGAATTGGCAAGCCTAATATATCTGTAAGCTGGAATCTGATCCCTTGTGTGCCAGTTGGCAAAGATGCGGGTATCTGAACAAAAATCTCTTCTGGTTTTGATTTATAAACATTTACAGTGGGGTCACCCACAAGATTTAGCCAAGAAGCAAAATTGTTTGCAGTAGTGATAAATTGAATATTTGCATAGTTTTGAACCACAAAATGACGAGCAAACAAGTTTGCTTGTCCTAGCGTAGCCATCTTACCAGGATATAGACCATAATATACAGAACCCGAAAGAACATTGTTCCACGCTGTATGGGTATAATTATTTGCCATTCCCATAGCTCCTATTGCTCCCGTGAGAGCCCCTGATGTAGGCGTTATCCTCGTTATCTGGTCTATCAAAGAATCACTTAGATTACCGGTGTTGCAAGTTACCCATATACAAAAAGGCAATTTATTGGGGTTGTTGATATTAGCTTCTGTGACTTGAAAGTTACTCATACCCCCTAATCCACGATAATTAAAAGTATTCACTCCTTGAACTATTTGCGTGTAACTTAAATTTGGGTTTGGATTCCAAAGATAATGTTCACTAAATGTGTGAGAAGGGTTGTTGTCTAAAATTAACGATTTTACATATTTACTCAATATTTGAGTGGAAATACCAGAAGTGGAAGTGTCTGCCACTAATAAAGCCCTTTGTAACCAAGCTTCACCACCCAAGAATGGAGTTTGCTCATAAGCTAATATCTTCTCTACTTGTCGTTCGAACTGCCCATCACTGTTTGGAGATAGACGTCCCACGAACATATCTCCAAGCTGACTACCTGTAGTAAGCTGGACATAGTTGTAATCCGTCAAACCTTGTCCCCCTGGAGCAGCATTTGAAGGAACTCCATACAAGGTTCCTGTAGAAGCAGCTCGCCCTATCAGTAACAAATAATCAGGGGGATTATCCCAGTTGTTATAAGCATTTTGAACATAATTCTTGATAGAACCAGCTGAACCTAATGTGACTGCAGATACAGTGTGAACTTCGAACCCCCGCTGTTCTTTCCAAGATACTAATCTATTCAAGCTTGTCATGTTTGTGTTGTAGCCATATATTATCAAAAGACATGGGGTTTGATATTCTGGGTCGACCAACCTAATCTGGTTGTAATTTGCTAAAAGATTTTCGTATAAAGGCTCAAATGCTTTGGATATTTTTCGTTTAGTTTGATAGGTCGGTCTAGCATCTGTGGTCTGATGTCGGACGATTATTTCCATATCTTCGATCACTTCTAAACTTTTTCTATTTGAATAATACCGCATAGGATTGATGTTTATGCTCACATACTCATACTCACGGATATTCTGTATATCACTAATAAAAAATAGCTCTTCGGGGTAACAACTGTCCACACTTCTAGTATGATAAAAAGCTGTTTCAAAGTCAAAAGTGCGAGCTGGATTTTCATAGTCTTGGGTCGGGTAAACCATGATGTTTTCTATCGTATTTATCTGACCATACACAACATTTTCGATAGAAATTGTGCTGTTTTTGGGCACTGCTATCGATAAAGAAAATATCGGTACTTCGGGGAAGCCAGTTAATGGTGCTGACAATCCTTCATCTATGACAATCTTTTGAAAAGTGGTTTGGGTTATCTCATCTGTGTATTCCGAAAAATCGTAATCTGGAAGTGTGAAGGTTATTCTAGTAAGTTCATTTGATAAGGTCTGTGTATTGATAGCAGATCTTACTTCTGTGGCTTGTAAAAACATTGCTTGAAAAATACCTGTCAAGACAAGTATTAAATGATAAATTTTTTTCATACTCACTCCTTTAAAAACAAGTGTGACAAATATTTAATTTAGGTAAAAATGTCAAGCAAAATCCTCATTTTTTTTAATACTCTTTTATTATTTACAATACTATAGTTAAACAGTATGAAAATATAATGTATTCTGCTATTACACATGGAAAAGGTCTAATGGTTACTTGATTTTCTCTTTTATCAGCTTTCTTTCATTTCTAAGTAATTGCATGCACTTTGTATAAATTTGCTGTAAGATATAAACAGAAGCATAGTTATTATTTTATGAAACAGTTTATAGGTTTATTTTTAGTTCTCTTTATGTGTTTTTCTCTGTTTGCCGATGATTATGATTTATTAGGTATAGACAAAAGGCATAGTGAGTTCATAGAATATCCTTTTTTTTTACAAAATGCTTACAGATATACTAAACTTGATAATATGTCAGGTAGATTAGAAATCGGTCCACAGCTTGCCATCGGCTCTGTCTTGGTTACTTCCTTTTTGATAGACCAATCTGTCAGGGACTATTTCCAAGACAAGGTTTATGGTGGTCACAATGTGTTTACAGATGTCCTAAAGGGAGTGGGGGAGAGGGATGTGCTGTTTTATATCTTGATGGTGGAGAGGCAGGCAAGCCTGCTTTTACCAGAGCGATACCCAAACGATACCTTTTTTTTGTCTATCCAATCTATGCTCACCACTCAGGCGATTACTCAAATAGTTAAATCAACTGCAAAAAGAAGCCGTCCCAGACATAGTCCTGATGACCCATTTAATTTTGGAGGCAAGGGCGATTCCTTCTTTTCTGGACATTCCTCGGGCGTTTGGTCATACACAACAGTGGTTGCTACCAGGCACCCTGAAGTGAGCTTTTTTGCGTATAGCTTTGCTAGTTTAGTGTCAATATCTCGTATATATGAAGACGCTCACTGGACATCTGATGTGCTTACCGGGGCGATAGTTGGCTATCACATCGGTCGCTTGACTGCGAATCTAAACAAGCCTTATGTCCACGATATATATGTGATACCTTATCTGCACGAAAAAGAAAAATGGGTATTATTTCAATATAGGTTTTAATCTGTGATAGCTATGATTATCAAGCATACTACTGCTATTCCGAGGCTTGCGCCCCAGATACCCCACATCGCATTTGAGATGCTTTTTGTTGCTTTTGCCCTATTTTCCATAGCTATCGTTTGATTTTCCATTACTTGTAAATTCATCAGTTTTAGATAAATCTCATATTCTCTTTCTGTCATATCCTCGACCGATTTGGTATACAGGTCGTGTCGCACAAACAAATGTTGGCTGTGTAAATCTATAGGCTTGAGGTTTATCGTGCTTGTGTCCTCAAACTCCTTCTGATACAGCTCATCTATAGCAGCTTTGTTGTATCTTATATCAAACCAATCTTTATCTAAAAATTTCATTCTGGTCACTGACCGGTTACCAGAGTAGATACTCTCTATCTCATTTCTAAAAACGATGTTTTCCTCATAGTTTTCGTCAACTATATACAGCCTTTCACCGACTTTGCCGATGATGGTAGCTTGTATCTCTTCTCCTGTTTTTAGGGTAATAATCTCTGCAAAGATACTAGATACTATTAATAAAACTATACATAAAACGATTATCTTCATTTTTGAACTCCTTGTCTATAAAACAAATGAGGGTATAATGTGTTGCATTTTAATAAATAATCTATCAAAAATATTTAATGATATAGCACAAAAAGTAAAATTCATTTAAGTATCAAAGAAAAACTTTTCTAAAAAACAATCTGATAAATACTATTAAAAGCAAAATATCACTTGACAAAAAGTGTGCGTAAAATTTTTTGGTTTAGTTAATTATAAAAAAAAACGGAGGGCAAAATGCCAAATCACAAATCCTGTGAAAAAAGAATGAAACAAGATGTTAAAAGGAGAGCTAATAACAACTATATCCG